>CAYTFR010000001.1:0-49465 GCA_964437175.1 uncultured Gammaproteobacteria bacterium
CTTCTGTTGATAACGACATATCAAGTATAATCTTTTACAGAGGGAATAATTCCTTTATATCCAATTTCTAAATTTATTGTATTTCCTTTATAACAGGCATCATAAATGCTTTCTTGAACAGCTTCTGCTGCAAACTGACCTAAGATATCAACATTAAGTTTCCACCAGTCTCCATTTTGATCTCCTATTTCTTTACCCAATTGGGTTAAATTAAGTTCAATTTCTTGCGTTGAAAAGACAAATACTGAATCGCCATCTAGTGATGTGTTAACCGGTTTTACAGCCCGCACTTGTCCATGAGTCGCGATTTCTGCAATTTTTCTTAAATCTTCTTGGTTATAGACTTTAATGTTTGTTCCAACAATAGAAATTGTTGTATTTGAAAAATTACCCATTAGAAATTTTGAAAATCCTTCAAAATTTCTGAATTTTGGATTTTCTTTATCATTTCTGTTTCCAGCCAAAATACTGCCATCTTTATTAATAATATTTCCCAAAGCATTAACAACGGTTAGTGAACAAATCATGCCTCCGTGTCCTAAATCAATTTTATGTGAGCCAATTCCCGTTTTCATTGCTAAACATTTACCTTTTTCTGTCCATGAAAATTTGCCAACTGATGTTCCAGTTCCTGCTCCAAAATTACCAGAAAGGACTTCATCTTTAGAAATATTATTAACAGCTTCATAACCGCATTTCGGGTTAAATGCATAATTTTTTAAACCGAGAGACGCAACGGTCGCACCAGTTATTGAGGGATTAACTGCCTTATCCATTTTCCAACCTATACCTTTTTCTCTAAGTGCTTTGATTATTTCTCCCGCTGTTTCTAAACCCGCGTGAGCGCCATCAGAAATAAAAATTGCGTGCTTTAAAAAACAGGATTTCCCCACGTCTAAGATTCCAGAGTCATAAGTTCTAGGTGTTCCACCATTCGCTTTATAGGCAACATTCCATGGTCTATCAAAAACTACTACCGTACAACCATGCAGTTTCTCTAAATTTGTTGAATGGCCAACATTAACTCCCCTTAATGCTGTTAACGAATTTTTTGGTGTCATATTTTTATCCTTTTTTCCTGACTTAATTGTACACTTTTTCAGAAAATATTTATTAGTAAGGATGTTGTTATTGTAAATTATTATGGAATTTTGTATATCGTAAGTGTGATCAATTGGTTGCTATTTTTAATGGTGTATTCAAACAATTCAAGCAATCGGGTTGAGTTAATCGGACGCACCATTTAAGATTTACAAAAAGTTTTTTCCTCCAGAGATAGACAGGTAAAATTTTTGCGTTTTTTATTTTTGTCGCTTTCAGCGACTTTACGAGCCGACAGCTTCGGACGCGCGGCGGGTGGGGGCGCGTTGCCTGACGGCGCGCCACCATCCGAGGAGGTATATCTAAGATTGTCAAAATGCTGCGGGGCTAGGATTCGAACCTAGATAAGCAGATCCAAAGTCTGCTGTCCTACCATTAGACCACCCCGCAAGTCTTAATATTTTACCAAAAATACTATAAAGATCTTATTAAAAATAATTTTCTGATAAAAAATCAATCTTTAAAAGGATTAAAAACCTTAAACTGAGGAATTCCTTTAAAATCTTCTTCATTATTAGTCAATAAATTATTAACCCCATTATCAATATAAGTCGTTGCTAAATAGATATCAAAAAAAACAGATTTCTTAACCTTAATCATAGATACAATCTCATAATATCTATAAATAGTTGAAGGTAAAGGTGAAATTACTTTAAAATTAAAACTTTCAAGTAAAATATTAATTTCTTTGAAAGCTCTCTTGCTTGATATTTTATATTTTCTGACTAAATTATAATGAGACTCAAGAATATTTTGATGGGTAACATAAAAATCTATTAAATCTCTTGTTTTTCGAAAAAAATTTCCTATTTGAGAATTAAAAGAAGAATTTTTATTTAGAGCATATAGAATCAGGTTAGAATCAAACCCCCATTTCCCTTTTAAAGTACTGGTCATAAAGCTCCTCTCTATTTTTATAAGGCTTCTTTTCATCAAGAGACAACCTCCCTATTGCCTTAAATGGATCTTTAAAACTTTTCTTTTTATTTTTACCCTTAATTTTTTCCTCAACAACCGAAACAATATAAGAACTAAAACTCTCTCCAAAAGAGGCTGCTTGAATCTTAGCTTGTTTATAGAGGTCTTCTGGAATGGTAATGGTTGTTCTTACTAATTTTTTCATATTATCATACTATCATACTAAATATTTAATATCAACTCTGTTATAATTGGAGGCATGAAACAAGGAGTTGTTCTTTTAATCGGCCGTCCTAATGTTGGTAAATCCACTTTTGCCAATAATCTCATTGGTCAAAAAGTAGCCATTACCTCACCCAAACCCCAAACAACTCGTTTTCCTATTCAAGCTATTTACCAAGAAAAACGAGGTCAAATTATCTTAGTTGACACCCCAGGAATTTTTGGAAGAGCAAAAGACTTTCTTTCTAAGAAAATAAATGAAAAAACCTTAAAAACAATCAATCAAGAAATTGATATTATTCTTTATATGGTTGATCCAACAAGGAAACGTGATTTTGAAGAAGCCAAAGTTTTAGGAATTGTCCGAAAAATCAACAAACCAAAAATATTGGTTATTAACAAAACTGATCTTAAAAAAGATAAATTTCTTCCCCAATACAAATTTTTAGAAGATGAATTTAAAAATATCTTTTATATCTCTGCTTTAAAAAAGCAACATATCAAACCATTGATTGATAAGATCTTTAACCTGCTTTCTACTTCTTCTGTTAATCCTTATAGAAATAAATTAATTAATCAACTTAAATACCCAATACTAAATATTGATAGCAAAACCTTTATTTCAGAACTAATAAGAGAAAAAATATTTTTAATGATGGGTGAAGAAATCCCTTATACAACAACAGTAATCGTTGATGAAATAACTGAAAGAAATGAAAAACTCACTTATATTAAAGCAACTATTCTAACTACTAATGATCGTTACAAAAAAATGATTATTGGCAAAAAAGCTCGGAAAATAAAAGAAATTGGTAGTTATGCCCGAAAAGAAATTGCCCTGGCAACCAACAAAAAAATCTTTCTTGATTTAACTGTCAAAACAGATCCCCATTGGCAAAAAACATTCTACTCTTGACAAGATTTCCTCTTATGTTAAGATAATAACATTAAAATGGTTACACAACAAATTGTTTTTAATGCTTTTTTAAGCATTAACCCATCAGCCCGCAAATAGCGGGTTTTTTTAATGGTCAAAAAACTTCAAGAAAAATGCGGAGTAGTGGCTCTTTACAGCCCCTACTTAGTTAAACAATTACCAATGGCTCTTCATGCAGCCGGAGGAATTCAACATCGGGGTCAACAAGGAGCTGGATTAGCCATACAGACTAAAAAAGGAATTATTAAACAGACAGGAAGCGGTCTTCTCCAAGAAATTTTCACTCCTAAAAAAACCCACCAACTTAATTATCCAAATCAATGGGTTATGATCCACTGTCGCTACGGAACTTTTGGCGGATATCAAAAGAAAAATCTCCAACCCTGTATTGCGACCGCTTTAAACGGAGATAAAATCGCTCTTATTCATAACGGAGAATTCTCAGCCACAGACAACCTTAGAAAACAAACTAATAAAACTTTTTCTAACCAAATAAGCGACACCTACCTATTCACTCAGTTATTAGCCCAGAATAAAGAAAAAACATGGGAAGAACAAATACCTTTAGTTCTTTCACAGGTCCGCGGAGCATACAGCTTAATCATTGGAATAAATAACTCTTTATATATTGCTCGCGATCCATTTGGCATTAGACCGATGGTTATTGGCAAAATAAACAAAAAATGGATTGTTTCTTCTGAAACTCATTCTCTAGATAAAGTTGGGGCTAAAATTATCCGTCAAATAAAACCAGGCGAAATATCCCGAATTAACTCCCAAGGACTGCAAATTATAAAAAAAGGATCAATAAAATCAGTTCATTTCTGCGATTTTGAATGGGCTTACTTCAGCCGACCTGACTCTCTCCTCCCCACTTATAATCAAAAAAATATTGACCAAAAACCAAATCAATGGATTTCTGTCACTTCGTTTCGAGAAAAATGCGGAGCAATTCTAGCCAAAGAAACACCGATTAAAAAAGCTGATTTTGTTGTTGGCGTCCCTGACTCAGGCATCTCCATGGCCACAGAGTATGCTAATCGCTTAAAAGTGCCTTATCGCCAAGTTATTGTTCGGGATCATTTTGACAAAAATGGAAATCAAAGATTATTTTTAAGAGACGATCAAAAACATCGGATTAAGAAAAAAGTCCTTGGAAAACTATCTCTTGTCCCAGAAAAAAGAATCTGGCATAAAGCAATTGTTGTTGTCGGAGACGACTCAATTGTAAGAGGCAATGTTTCTCAACAAATCACCAAAGCGATCCTTTCTCTTGGAGCCAAAGAAGTCCACTGGATTATCGGCTTTCCACCAGTTATGCACCGTTGCCATTTAGGAGTCAGCATTAGAACCGGAGAAGAACTAATTGCTACCCGCCACAACAAAAATTGTAAAAAAATTGCTAAAGAACTAGGAGCAACAAGCATCTCTTATATATCAGAAAAAGGATTTATCAAAGCTCGCCAAACATCCAAAGAAATGTTTTCTCCTTTTAATAAAAAGGATCTTTTTCTAAGAAACTATGGATGTGGCGGTTGTATAACTGGCCTTTACCCAATTGAAAGAAACGGCTCTCTCTACCAACATAAAACTAATAAAAAAACTTTAAAAACAGCCCTATTAATCTCTGGTTCTGGAACAACAGCCCAAGCAATTATTAAAGCCTGCAAAACCAAAAAACTTCAAGGAATCAATCCAATTGTTGTTATCTCCAGTCAAAAAAATGCCACTGGAATAAAAAAAATTCAAAAACTAGGGATTCAAACAACAATAATCAACCCAAAAGAATATTCATCATCAACTGCTTTTGGGGAAAAACTACTGAAAATTTTCCAAGATCTAAAGATTGATCTAATTTCCCAAAACGGCTGGATACCTCACACTCCAACTAATGTTATCAAGGCTTATAAAGGAAAAATTATTAATCAACATCCAGGTCCTTTAGATCCAGGGAAAAAACATGATTTTGGCGGTAAAGGAATGTATGGATCGCGAGTCACCGCTACCCGTTTAGCTTATGAATGGATGACCAACGAAAAATCTCCTTGGACTGAAAGCTCTATCCATTTTGTTGACAAAGAATATGATCAAGGAGATCTTATTAAAACCAATCGATTAAAAATAACCAAAACCAATTCTTTTAACTCGATCAAAGAATTAGAGAACAACTCTCAACTTTTAATCAAAACCACTTATGAAATTCAAAAACAACTTCTGCCTCTTGAACATTTAACTGTTATTTCAGCTTTACAAAAATTTACTCGTCAAAAAAAAGTTAAAGGATATAATCGGAAAAAACCTCTTATCCCTCAAAAAAATTATAAAATACTTAAAAAGGTAAAAAAATTAGCCATTAAACTATTTCCCTATGGATAAAATAATTAAAAAAAATATTCTTCTTATTGGATCTGGCGGTCGCGAACATGCAACTGTAGAAGCATTCCTTAAAAGCCCAAATATAAAAAAACTTTATCTTGCCCCTGGAAATGATGCTATCTTTAAAGGATCAAAAAAGGTTGATCCCCGTTTAAAAAAGATTAATCATAGAATCAATAACCAATCAGATATTAAAAAATTAATATCAGAAGCTAAAAAACTTAAAATTGATTTTGTTTTTGTTGGGCCAGAAAATCCTTTATCTTTAGGAGTTACTGATCTTTTTGAAAAAAACAACATTCCTGTTATTGGCCCATCAAAAAAAGCTTCTATCCTTGAATCAAGCAAGTCTTGGACAAAAGATCTAATGAAATCCTTAAATATTCCTATTCCTGAATATAACCATTTTGATAATCCTGAAAAAGCTCAAAAATATGTTCAATCCATGCCCTATCCAGTTGTTGTTAAAGCTGATGGATTAGCAGCTGGGAAAGGATCTATTGTTACTAACAATACTCAAGAAGCTTTTGAGGCTATTAAACTAATAATGATTGATAAAAAATTCGGAAATGCTGGAAATAGGGTTGTTATTGAAAAACGATTAATTGGCGATGAGTTTTCGTTTTTCGCTTTTACTGACGGAAAAACCATCCTACCCCTCTCCTGGGCTCGGGATTATAAACAGGTTTTTGACAATAATCAAGGTCCTAACACCGGAGGAATGGGATCTTACTCACCTTATAGAGAAAACGAGACCCAGTTAACTAAAAAAATAATGGAAAAAATTGCCCTGCCTTTAATCAAAGGCTGTCAAAAAAAACACAACTTTATTTATAAAGGCATCCTTTACATTGGTGGCGTTTTTGTTAAAGAAAACAAACAGATAAATCCTTATGTTTTTGAGGTTAATATTCGAATGGGCGATCCAGAAGCTCAAGTAATTTATCCAAGATTAAAAACTGATCTCGTTAAGATATGTACTTATCTTATTAAAGGAAAACTTAATCAGATAAAAAAACTTAACTGGGATAAAAATTATTATCTTTGCGTCTGTGCCACTTCAGGAAGAGTTAAACGAAAAGGCAAAGGCAGGTACCCTGGTTATCCTAACCGTTATTCTATAGGTAAAAAAATCTCTGGATTGAATAAAATTTCACCAGAAGTCTTGGTTTTCCATTCAGGAACAAAATGGGATAATCAAAACAAAACAATGATTACTAACGGCGGACGAGTCCTTTCAATTGTTGCTTCAGCTTCTTCTTTAAAACAAGCCCGGAAAAAAGCTTATCAAGAAATTAAAAAAATAACTTTTGAAGGTATACATTATCGAAATGATATTGGAAAAAAATAATAATATGGCTTATCGAATTGAAGTTTCATACAAAAAAAATGATGCTCGGGCAAAAATAATCTTTAATAAGATTAAATCCTTGGGTTTTAAATCTAAACTCCAAAAAGTTTTTTTAACTGATATCTACACAATTAACAAACAATTTACTAACAATCAATTAAAGCAAATCAGCTCAATTTTACATAATCCTGTTAGCCAAAACTCAATGATTAAAAAACCTTTAAGCCCTTTAAACTTCAATTGGGCAATTGAGATTGGTTATCTACCCGGAGTAACCGACAACACAGCTAAAACAGCCAAAGAAATAATTGAAGACTATCTTTGTATTAAGTTTAACCAATCAGAAGAAATATATACTTCTCAGGTTATTTATTTATCAGGAAAACTGACTCAGAAAAATGTCCAATCAATTGCTGAAGACCTTGCCAACTCACTAATTCAAAGAATTCATATAAAAACATATCACCAATTTAAAAAAGATCAGGGAATGGATATTATTGTCCCAAAAGTAAAGCTTATAGAAAAACCAGTTGTTAATAAAGTTAATCTCAATGTCAGTGATGAAGAATTAATAACTATTGGTAAAAAAGGAATTGCTAATAAAGACAAAACTAGAAGAGGCCCTTTAGCTCTTGACTTAACATATATGAAAACTATTCAAAGCTATTTTAAAAAACAAAACCGAAATCCAACTGATATTGAACTGGAATCAATTGCCCAAACATGGTCAGAACATTGTAAACACACTATCTTTGCCGATCCTATGGATGAGATTAAAGATGGATTGTATAAAACCTATATTCAGAAAGCGACTCAAGAAATAAGAAAAAGTAAAGGAAAAAAAGATTTTTGCTTCTCGGTTTTTACAGATAACTCCGGAGCAATTGTTTTTAATAAAGATTATCTAGTCACGGATAAGGTTGAAACTCATAACAGTCCATCGGCTTTAGACCCTTTTGGCGGAGCAATCACTGGCATTGTTGGTGTTAATCGAGACACAATTGGTTTTGGTTTAGGAGCAAAACCAATAATTAACCGTTATGGATATTGTTTTACTGATCCTAAAAATACAACTCCTTTATACCGTGATTCTCAGCTTAAACAAAAAATGCTTTCTCCAAAACGAATTATGCAAGGAGTAATCAATGGCGTAAATGTTGGCGGTAACTGCTCTGGGATTCCAACCCCTCAGGGATTTATGATTTTTGATCCTCGCTATAAAGGAAAACCTTTGGTTTTTGTTGGGACAGTTGGTCTAATCCCTAAAAAGATAGCCAATAAAAAAAGCCATCTTAAAAAAGCTCGACCTGGTGATTATATTGTTGTTATTGGCGGTCGGGTCGGTCTTGATGGAATCCATGGAGCAACCTTTTCTTCAGAAGCTCTAGACAGTGGCAGTCCATCTGGAGCGGTTCAGATAGGAGATCCAATTACTCAAAAAAAACTAAGTGATGCTCTGGTTAAAGAGGCAAACAAACAAGGATTGTTTAATAGTCTAACTGACAATGGAGCTGGCGGTTTATCATGCTCTGTAGCTGAGATGGCTAAAGAATCTAATGGTTGTTTTGTTCATCTTGAAAAAGTTCCTTTAAAATATCCAAATTTGGCTCCTTGGCAAATATGGATCTCTGAATCACAAGAGCGAATGACTTTAGCTGTGCCAAAAAACAAATGGAAAAAATTTGCTCATTTAATGAAGCAACGAGGAGTCGAAGCAACAATTATCGGCCAATTTACTAAATCAGGTAAATGTATTGTTAAGTATGAAAACCAGACAATTGTCAATATCCAAATGGAGTTTCTTCATAACGGACTACCTCCAAGACCAATGAAAACAATCTATGTAAAACCTAAACTTAAAGAGCCGATTATTCCCAAAAAAACCGACCTAACAAAAACCTTTCTTTCAATCCTTTCCCGACCAAACATTGCCAGCTTTGAATTTATCTCTCAACAATATGATTATGAAGTCCAAGGAACATCTGTTTTAAAACCTCTTCAAGGAAAAGGAAGAATCAACAGCAATGCAACCGTCATTAAACCAATCCTAAAATCAAAAAAAGGAGTAGTTATTTCTCAAGGAATTAACCCCAGCTATAGTGATATTGATACTTATCATATGGCCTCATGCGCCATTGATACTGCCATCCGAAACGCTGTTTCTGTCGGAGCGGACATTGATTATCTTGCTCTTTTAGATAATTTTTGTTGGTGCAGTTCAAATGAACCTGAAAGATTAGGCCAATTAAAAAAAGCAACCCAAGCCTGTTATGATTATGCTCTCTTTTACAAAACTCCTTTTATCTCAGGAAAAGACAGTATGTTTAATGATTTTAAAGGATATGATAAAAAAGGCCAGCCTCTTAAAATATCTGTCCCACCAACTTTACTAATCTCATCAATCAGCGTTATCCCTAATATTAATAAGGTTGTTTCTCTTGACGCTAAATTTCCTAACGATTTAATCTATCTTTTAGGCGAAACAAAAGACGAATTAGGCGGATCAGAGTATTTTTCCCTTTTTCAATCTATTGGAACAAAAGTCCCTCAGGTTAATGGCCAAAAAAATAAACAATTATATAAATCTATTTATCAGGCGATTCAAAAAGAATTAATTTCATCAGCCCAAAGCATTGGACGTGGCGGATTAGGAGTGGCAATAGCTAAAACCGCCATGGGAGGAATGTTAGGCGTTAAAATCTCTTTAAAAAATATTTTTGGCTCTGTCGGCCGTGACGACTATGCTCTTTTTTCAGAAAGCCAAGGAAGACTTATTGTCACCATTAATCCAAAAAAGAAAAAATTGTTTGAAAAAACAATGAAAAACAATCCTTTTAAACTTATTGGTAAAGTAACCAAAAAACAAAGTATCATTATTAAAGGATTAACAAACAAAATCATTGTCAATACAACCTTAGATAAAGCTTTAAAAAGTTACCGATCAACATTTAAAAACATTTAATGATAAATCCAAAAGTATTGATTTTTTCCGGTTACGGTCTAAATTGTGAAGACGAAACTAAATACGCTTTTGAGATGGCTGGGGCTAAAGCCGATATTGTCCATATTAATGATTTAATTGACAACAAAAAACTTTTAAATCAATACCAAATATTAGCTTTTCCAGGTGGCTTCTCTTTTGGTGATGACACTGGGTCTGGAAATGCTTTTGCTCAAAAAATAAAAAACCATCTTTGGCAAGAAATCAAAAAATTTATTGAAAAAGATAAATTAATTATTGGCATTTGTAATGGATTTCAAGTCTTAGTTAATCTTGGCCTTGTTCCAGCTTTTAACAATCAATATGGTCATCGAGAAGTAGCTCTTACAGACAATGATTCAGCTCAATACACAGTTCGCTGGGTTGATTTAAAGATTTACAACAACTCACCATGGCTTAAAAATATAAAAACCATTTCTTTACCAATTGCTCATGGTGAAGGAAAATTTTATGGATCAAAATCTGTTTTATTCCGATTAAAAAAACAAAATCTAATTGTAGCTCGTTATATTAAAGGTCAAATCTGCCAATATCAATCACTTGACGCCAATCCAAATGGTTCTTTAGATGATATCAGTGCTATTACTGATCAAAGTAAAAAAATATTAGGGATAATGCCTCATCCGGAAAGAGCAATATTTTTTACTCAACTCCCAAATTGGACATATTTGAAAGAGAAACTCCAAAGAGAAGGCAAACCTTGTCCTAAAAACGGACCAGGCTTGCAGATTTTTCAAAATGGTATTAATTATTTTAAATAATCTATAATAAGCAAAACCTATGAAATATAAAGATTATACTATCACCACTTTAGGCAGTCATTCTGCCCTACAGATATTAAAAGGAGCTAAAGATGAAGGGTTTAAAACCCTTTGTATTGCTCTTTCTGGAAGAGAAAAACCATACAAGATGTTTAATGTCGCTGATGAAATTAAGGTCATAAACTCATACCAGGATTTTTTAAACCTTGATAAAAAACTATCCTCCCAAAATATTATTCTTATTCCTCATGCTTCATTCATTGCTTATTTAGGGATTAAAAACTTAGAAAAACTAAAAATGAAATACTTTGGCAATAAAAAAATTCTTCGTTTGGAATCAGATCGAGATGAAGAGAAAAACTGGCTTGAAAAGGCCAATTTAAATATACCAAAGATATTTAAAAAACCTCAAGAAATTGATCGACCAGTAATTATTAAATTCCATGGTGCTAGCGGAGGTAAAGGTTATTTTTTAGCTAAAAATGAAAAAGATTTTTATAGAAAAATCGCTCCTCATAAAAACAAAAAGTATATTATTCAAGAATATATTATTGGTGTCCCTATTTTTGCCCATTATTTTTACTCTCTTCTTGACCATAAATTAGAACTAATGGGTTTTGACAAACGTTATGAATCAAATGCTGATTCTTTAGGCAGAATCTCAGCTCGTGATCAATTAGTTTTAAAAAATATTGATCCTTCATATTTTATCTGTGGCAACATTCCAATTGTTATTCGCGAATCATTTCTACCAAAAATAATTGAAATGGCAGAGAATGTAATTAACGTCTCTCAAAAAATAACTCCGCCTGGTCTTTTTGGTCCTTTTTGTTTAGAGATGGTTATTTCACCAAGCGGAGAAATCTTTTGTTTTGAAATCTCAGCCAGAATTGTTGCCGGAACCAATCCATATATTGCTGGTTCACCTTACAGCCAACTTTTATATAATCAGCCAATGAGTTCAGGTCGTAGAATTGCCAGAGAAATTAAAAAAGCAATTAAAAAAAACAAATTAGAATTAATATTAAGATAAAAAAATTATGAAAAACCTATCAATTTCAAAAAAATACAATCTTTCAGATTTAACTATCTGCGCCTTAGGCAGTCATAGCGCTTTGGATATTTGCCAAGGAGCTAAAAAATATGGCTTTAAAACCTTGGTAGTCGCCCAAAAAGGGCGAGAAAAAACATATCAAAATTATTATAAAACCAGAGGTCATCTTGGATGCGTTGATAATTGTCTTGTTTTAGAAAAATTTTCCGACCTCTTAAAACCAGATATTCAACAAAAACTTATCTCCCAAAACGCTCTTTTCATCCCCCACCGCTCTTTTGAGGTTTATCTAAACTTTAACTATTCAGCGATTGAAAACTTATTTAATATTCCTCTCTTTGGTAACAAATATCTATTAAAGATTGAAGAAAGAGGCTTAAAACCTAACCAATATGATCTTTTAAAAAAAGCCAATATTCGATTTCCTAAAATATTTAGTGACCCTCAAAAAATTGATCGATTGTCTTTGGTTAAGGTCCTGGAAAAAGAACGAAGTTTTGAACGAGCTTTTTTCTTGGTTAATAATTATCAGGAGTATAAAAAAATAACTAAAAAGAAAATAAGCCAAGGCATTTTTACTGAAAAACAGCTTGAAAAAAGTATTATTGAAGAGTTTATTCTTGGGGTTCATGTTAATTTCAATTTTTTTTATTCTCCAATCACCAAACAGCTAGAATTGTTAGGAACAGATACTAGACGCCAAACAAATCTTGAAGGAATTCTCCGCCTACCAGCCAGTTATCAAAAAGAAATTCTTAACAAGGTTGCAATTAAATACGAAGAAGCTGGACACATAGCCGTCACCGTTCTTGAGTCAATGCTTGAACAAGCTTTTGAATTAGGAGAACAGTTTGTTAAAACCAGCCAAAAAATGTTCCCATTAGGAATTATTGGCCCTTTTGCTTTGCAGTCCATTATTACTTCTGGACCGCCGAAAAAAGATATTGTTGTTATTGATGTTTCTCCTCGAGTTCCAGGATCACCCGGCATCTCAGCCACTCCTTATAGCCAATATCTTTATTCTAAACCAATAACTGTTGGCCAACGAATTGGGATGGAAATTAAAAAAGCAGTTTCTATCAAGGCTTTAAATAAAATTGTGACTTAATTTTAATTAAAAAACAATAATCTTGAATAATTCTTACAATCTATAAGTTTTTACATATTGACATTTTGTATATTTTATGAAACAATGTTTTTATGATTCAAACTATCAATGCCACTCAAGCTAGAGAAAAATTTGCTGATATTATTAACCGTGTCCTTTATAGAGAAGAAGAATTTATTATTGAGAAACAAGGAAAACCAGTTGCTTTAATTACTAAGGTTAAAAAAAATAAGAAAATTGATAATAAAAGAATAAATAGTAAACAATTCCTTGCTAAATTAAGCCATTATCAACTTAAAAAAGGACCAAAAAACTTTGCTAAAAACCATGATAAATATGCTTGGGACACAAATAATAGTTGACTCTGATGCTCTAATTGGTCTTATTCATCAAGATGATATTCTTCATAAACAATGCCTGAAAATATCTCAGCATTTGACTAATAATAATTTCCAAATAATTATTCCTTATCCAATCCTTTTAGAAGCATCAACTGCTTTAAATCGGAGCAAACTTATTAAAGGTCGCTACTTAGCCCGTAAATTGCTTAAGGATTATGCAAAACTTGAGAAGAATTATCTAAAACAAACCAATGTCTCTTCGTTAATAGCCAAACTTTATAATCCAAAAACTGCTAAAAAAAACACTCCTTTTGATTACTATCTTTTAGCGTTAGCTAAAAAAAACAATATTAAAGTTATTTTTTCTTTCGATTCTTTTTATCGTAAAAATGGATTAATCTTAGCTAAAAGTCTTTTAAAAAAAGGTTAAATTTTATTTAATTATATGAAAAAGTTTAGTTTTAAAAACTACCTTTCCCCTTTTACCTGGCGCTACGGATCAGAAGAAATGAGATATATCTTTAGTGAGGAATATAAATACAAGCTCTGGAGAAAAATCTGGGTTTCTTTGATCCAAAGCCAATACCAACTCGGCCTTGTTTCAAAAAAAGAACTAACTGATCTAAAAAAAAATCAAAATAAGATTGATATCAAACGAATTTTAGAGATTGAAAAACAAACTAAACATGATCTGGTGGCAGGAATTAAAGAGTTTGCAGAAAAAGCAAAAATTGGCCGAGGGAAAATTCATTTAGGAGCAACTAGTATGGATATTGTTGATAATGCTGACAACCTCCGAATCAAAATAGCTTTAGAAATTATAGAAAAAAAATTAATAAAACTACTTAAACTCTTTGGTCACCAGATTAAAAAATACGCTTATCTTCCCTGTATGGGCTATACCCATCTTCAGCCAGCCGAGCCAACAACCGTTGGTTACCGATTAGCTTTTTATGGACAAGATCTCTTAACTGATTTTGAATATCTTCAATTTATTAAAAAACAAGTTAAAGCTAAAGGAATTAAAGGAGCAGTTGGAACATCAGCCAGTTACTTTTCTTTAGTTAATCATAACCAGAAAAAACTCAAACAACTAAAAGATAAATTTAATAAACTCTTGGAAATCAAACCAGCTTTAATAACCAACCAAGTTTATAGTCGAAAATATGATTTTTTAGTTTTAAGCGCTCTTCAAAGTATTGCCTCAACATTGGCAAAATTTGCCGGGGATCTTCGAATCCTCCAATCAGCTAATTTTGGAGAATGGAGTGAACCATTCTCAAAAAAACAGGTTGGTTCATCAGCTATGCCTTTTAAAAAAAACCCGATAAGCTCTGAAAAAATCTGTTCTCTTAATCGCTACATAAATCATTTAACCCCTATTGCTTTGGAAAACGCCACTTTTTCTCATCTTGAACGAACCCTGGATGACTCAGCCAATAAAAGACTTATCATCTCTGAAAGCTTTTTAGCTCTTGATGAAATACTAATTACCAGTCAAAAAATCATCTCAGGATTAATCATTAATAAAAAAAAGATTAAAGACAATCTTGAACAATACGGACCTTTTGCCTCAATTGAAGCTCTTTTAATAAAAGGAGTAAAAAACAAGGCTAACCGCCAAAACCTTCATGAAATTTTTAGAAAAATATCTCTTCAAGCCTGGCAAAAAATTAATCAAAATCAGCCTAATCCAATGAAACAACTTTTGTTAAAAAACAGCCAGATTAAAAAATATCTAACTGAAAAAGAGATTAATCAATTATTAGATATTAAAACTCATATTGGCGATGCTCCCCAAAGAGCCTTACTTTTAGTTAAAGAAATAAAAAAAATATTATAAAAATCAGATTGGCTAGAAAATATATTAGTGTATAATTAAAATAATAATGAAACAAAAAAATAATCCTCTGATCGCTGTTACTATGGGTTCTGACTCTGATTTGCCTGTTATGCAAGAAGCAGTCAAAATTCTTAAAGAACTGGATATTCCTTACGAAGTAAAAATTATTTCATCTCATCGAACTCCTAAACAAATGTATGATTATGCCAAAACCGCTTCTTCTCGGGGTTTAAAAGTAATAATTGCCGGTGCTGGCGGAGCAGCCCATCTTCCTGGTATGGTCGCGGCCATGACTCCATTACCAGTGATTGGTGTTCCTATTAAATCAAAAACAATGAATGGTATTGACTCTTTATACTCAATTGTTCAGATGCCCCCAGGCGTTCCAGTCGCAACAGTGGCAATAAACGGAGCTAAAAATGCTGGTCTTCTAGCTGCCCAAATCATCTCAGTTGGCAATAAAAAAGTACAGTTAAAGATTGAAAATTATAAAAAAAACCTCAGTAACATGGTAATAAAGAAAAGCAAAAAATTAGAAGAACAAGGATATATAAAATATTTAAAAAATAGAGGATAACTATGGTTAATTCCAAAACTATTCTTAAAGCTTTACCCTTTATATTAAAAAAAACTCATCTTCCTTTTCTTGGAAAAAAATATCAAGGCAAAGTAAGGGATTTTTATCTAATTAAAGATGAGCGAATCTTGATTACAACTGATCGTCAATCTGCTTTTGATGTTATCTTGGGCTATATTCCTTTTAAAGGAGCGGTTTTAAACCTTTTATCTGGATTTTGGTTTAAAAAAACAAAACATATTATTAACAATCATATGATTAGCCTACCTGATCCTAACGTAATGATCAGCCATAACTGCCAACCCATTCCCGTTGAGATGATTGTTCGAGGTTATTTAACTGGAGTAACTAAAACATCGATTTGGTATTCATACCAAAAAGGAGAACGAATAATCTATGGATTAAATTTTCCAAACGGTTTGAAAAAGAACCAAAAACTTGCTCATCCAATTATTACTCCAACAACTCATCCCGAAGCTGGAAGTGGTACTCATGATCAAAGACTAACCCGAGATCAAATTATTAAAGAAAAAATTGTTGATAAAAAACTTTATCATCAGATGGAAAAAGCATCGCTAGCTCTTTTTGATTATGGAAGTAAATTATGCAAAAGACAAGGATTAATCCTGGTTGATACAAAATATGAGTTTGGCTTATATAAAGGAAAATTAGTCCTTATTGATGAAATCCATACTCCAGATTCTTCCCGATTCTGGATTGCTGATACTTATAAAACAAGATTAAATAAGGGTTTAGAACCGGAAAATTTTGATAAAGAGTTTCTTCGTTTATGGTATGCGGAAAAAGGTTATCGAGGTGATGGAAAACCGCCAAAAATGACTAAAGAACTAATTATTGCTTTAGCTAAACGCTATATTAGTGTTTATGAAAAAATCACTGGTCAAAAATTCAAGGCTTTTCCTTATCCAATAGAAAAACAAATTAGTCGTGTTTTAAGATCAATAAATAAAACCAATTAATATTTAAATTACCCTCTCAACTTTAAACTTACTCCTTTAAAAACAATCTTCTTCGGCTCAATAACAACCTGTTTCTTTCCTTTTTCAACCTGGCCAATAACATAGGCTTTTATTTTATGTTTATTAGCAATCTTAATGACCTTATTCTCATCCTTAGCTGAAACAAAAAGGGCATAACCAGCTCCCATATTAAGACTTCCATAAGCCTCTCTATCGGTTAATGGCCCTTTTTCCTGAATAAACTTTAAAACTGAAGGAACCGGAGGAACAAAAGTAATTCTATAGGTAAATGTCTTTTTATGTCTCATTATTTTTCGCCAGCCATGGCCAGTAATATTACTCATATAATGAATATCAATCTTTTGTTTAAATAAATCCTGAACAAGCTTTGCATAAATAATAGTTGGCTCAAGTAAAGCTTCTCCATAAGTCTGCTTTTTATTTATCTTTGTTTTATATCCCTTTGGCAAAAACTGTTTAACTTTTCTGGCTAAAGAAAGTCCATTGGCATGAATCCCACTACTTTCAAAAACAATAATTTTATCACCAACTTGAAGTTTTTGACCTAAAGTCAACCTTTTTTTCGGCTTTATTATTCCCACACAAGCTCCAGCTAGATCAATTGCTGATTTTTTAATAATCCCTTTTAATGTTGGTGTCTCCCCACCACCCCAAGAAGCCCCGCTTAAATCACAAGCTTTTCTCCAGCCAAAAACTAAATCTTTAATTTTTTGTTTGTCTTTGAACCATTCTTCATTCCCAACAGCCCAATAAGCAAGAACTGAAATTGGCTGAGCGCCAACCGTAACAATATCATTAACCATCATCGCTATTGTATCTTGAGCAATTTGGTCATAATATGTTTTTCCAGTCAACTCTCTCATTTCATCAGCCACTAAACATTTTGTTCCCAAACACTCTTCAATACTGGCAACATAAAAATCTCCCACATCAACCACATAAGCTGACTCGCCTCTTGATAAATCAACTTCTTTTAATCCGATATTTTTTAGGTTCTTGGCTGTTTTTTTCCCTTCTCTCTGGGCCATAACCTTTAAAGGGTCCATTAAATCATAATTAACTCCTGTTTTTTTATAAGTAAGGGTTGACTTCTTCATTATGGATATTGTATCAGATTAATCTCTTCTCTTTAAAACTAAAAAAACCATTTTTGCTAACAATGATATGATCAATTACTTGAATATCAATTATTTCTCCAACCTTAATTAATTTTTTAGTAACTTTTTTATCTTCTTCTGACGGCTCTGATCTTCCTGAAGGATGATTATGAACAATAATAATCTGGGCTGCTTTGTTTTCTATTGCTGGCGCAAAAACTTCGCGAGGATGAACTAGATTGGCAGTTAAAGTTCCTATTGAAACCGTATATCTTAAAATAAGGGTATTTCGAGCGGTTAATAATAAAGCAATTAAATATTCCCGCTTCTTATCTCTAAGATTACTGACTAATTTTGCAACATCTTTTGGACTATCAATTGTTAATTCTTTTTCATTGTTTAATGCCCTCTTAACCAATTCATAACAAGCCTTTATAGTTGTTGCCCGAGACCGACCAACTCCTTTTAGAGCAATTAATTTTGTTAATGGTAAGTGGAATAATTTATCAAGGTTATATGTTTTTAATATCCGCCGAGCAACTTGAACAACATTCTGCCCTTGATAACCAGTTCGTAAAAGAATAGCCAAAAGCTCTTCGTCTCTTAAAGCTTCTATTCCTTTTTCTAACATCTTTTCCCGTGGCCGATTAAATTTTGGCAGTTGTTTGATCTTCATCAAACCCATAATAACTAATTATTTAAGAAAAGTCTGTAAACTATAGTCTACAAAAGTATTAAAATAGATTGTTAGAAAGCACTACAATAATGATATTCACCCATTAATCATCTGTTTATAAATTTCATCGTCAAGTAAAGAAAAGTGTGAAAAGTCCAAATAGACTAAAACAACTTTTTTATCCTTTGAAGAGCTTCTTCTTTCCCAAGAATTTCAATTGATTCATTTAATGGAGGAGTAATTTTTTTCCCACAAATTGCCACTCTTAAAATCATAAAGAATTTGCTATTACTTAAATTTTGTTCTTTGGCTAACTTGATCATCTTTTCTCCAATAAATTTTGCTTTCCATTGATCTAAATCTAATAGCTTTTGGTAAATTTTTTGGAATAAATCTTTATATTGATCTAAGTTCATCTGATATTCTTCTGGTGCTTTGAAAAAGAACTGGCAGTAATCTTCATAATCAGAAAGTTTTTTTATTCTTTCTTTAATTAAAGGAATTGTTTTATCAACAATCTTTTCAGAGAACTTGTTTTGATAAAATTTTAAGAGTTGAGTCTTGAGTTTTGAATTTTGAGTTTTTCTTAAGTATTCACCATTCATCCACTCTAATTTAACTCGATCAAAAGCCGGTCCAACCGGAGAGATGTCTTTTAGATCAAAAACTTTGATAAACTCTTCTAAACTAAATATCTCTTTTTGTTGAGGATGAGACCAACCCATTAAAGCTAAATAATTTAAAACCGCTTCTGGTAAAAAACCTTGTTCTAAATACCATGAAGCACTAACTGCATTTTTCCTTTTAGAAAGCTTTGATCGATCTGAATTGCGCAATAAAGGCAAATGAACATAAACTGGCAATTGCCAACCAAAGGCTTTATAAAGCAATACATGTTTAGGAGTTGATGAGATCCACTCTTCTGCTCTTATGACATGAGAAATTTTCATTAGATAATCATCAACAACAACTGCTAAGTGATAGGTTGGATAACCATCAGATTTTAAAAGAACCTGATCATCAAGAGATTGACTATTAAATTTAATCTCTCCTCGAATAAGATCATTAAAACAAATTTCTTGATCCTCTGGAACTTTTAATCTAATAACATATGAGTTTCCATCTTTTGTTTTTTTCTGTTCAGGTTTGACTTTTAAACAATGTCTATCATATTTAGGGACTTGACCTTTTTTTCTCATTTTGGCTCTCACCTCATCCAGCCTTTGTTTTGAACAAAAACAGTAATAAGCTTTTCCTTTTTTAACGAGCTCTTCAGCATATTGCTTATACAAATTAAGTCTTTTTGATTGTTGATAAGGCTGATATTTTCCTTTTATATCTGGGCCTTCATCATGATTTAAACCATATAATCTTAATGTTTTCAAAATCTTTTTCTCTGTCCCTTTAACCAAACGAGTTCTATCAGTATCTTCTATTCGAATTATAAACTGACCATTGTTTTTTCGCGCCCAAACCCAATTAATTAAAGCTGTGTATAAATTACCGATATGAAGATCCTTCCCAGTTGGTGATGGAGCAATTCTTGTTCTAACCATATTTGATGTCTGTTTTTTCATAAAGAAATTATATAATATTTAGTTATGAATAAAGAAGCTGATTATAAATTCTGCCCAAAATGTAAAGGAAAATTTTTAAAAGATAAAAATAATTTGCTTGTCTGTTCTCAATGCAAATTCCATTATTACATCAATCCTAGATTAACAAACGCCATCATTTTAAAAAGTGATAATAATAAAATTCTGTTAGTCAAAAGAAAAGTTCTTCCAAAAATTGGTTGGTGGGATTTACCAGGAGGCTTTGTTGAAATTAATGAAACTCTTGAACAATCTATGGAAAGAGAGACAAAAGAAGAATTAGGAATTTGTTTAAAAAAATATCAATATTTTAGATCATATTATGATAATTATCTTTATCAAGGCATTAATTATGCCACTATATGCGGTGTCTTTATTGGAAAGTTGTCAGGAAACGAAAAAATAAAACCAGAAGATGATATCTCAGAAGCTAAGTTCTTTTTATTTAAAGATATTCCTTTTTCTAAAATTGCATTTTCTGGACTTCAAAAAGCTCTTCAAGACTATCAATCATTATTTTCTCTTCATCAATCTCAAAGATCCAAAAGCTCCAAAAAGTAATGGTAAAAGAAGAATATTTAAATATTTAAACATATCTTTTTGCTTTTCTGTTAAGTTTGGAATTGGGTAAAAAGAAATTGATCGAGATCGAATACCAGTTAAGGCTCCTTTTGATGCCAAATTGTTGACTGTATTTAAAACCAATCCGATATTATTATTATTTCTGCTTAAAAAACGGTTAAGAATAAACCGTGATGAAGGGATTAGAACAATCTTTCCTTCTCCTTTTTTTTCTGCCTCAGAAATAAGATTAAACTCTTTTAGATCTGAAGAATCTGGCTGAGGTATTTTCTTTGGATCTAAAACATATTTTTCTTTTTGCTCCCATGATTTTTTAGATGTTTTGGCTAAAATTCGCGTTTTTAAACCATCTTTTTTCATCGTTGAGATTGAAGAAACCCACGGAAAACTTAACTGATTTATATTAGAAAAATAAGTACTCTTTTTATTTAAAGATGATGTTTTAACCCAGAACGGATAAGGTGTTAAAAAACTAAAAACATTATTTCCAAAATTAACCATCTCAGCTGAAGTTGAAAGGAGTAAGTTTTTATTTAAAATTAATCCCCAATCATTTAATAAAGGAAACAATCCATGATCAGCATTAACTGTTGCTAATGAATCTTTAACCCAAACTCCATCAGCAAAAACAAGAGCAGTCCCATTATTGTGGAGATAGTTTTTAATCGCATCCAGTTTTAACTGATCATACTTATCCTTATTATTATCAAAAATAAGAACTGTTTTTATTGAATTATCAATAGTTGTTTTTCCTGAATCAGTTGAGACGTCAACATAATCAATGGTAAACTGTCTCTCTAATATTCTTTTAATTGTGCTTAAGCTGTCCTTTTGAGGATCAAACTCTCTCTTATAACCCATAATCCCAATCTTCATATCTGTTTTCCTGGTTAGTTTGTAAATACCAGCAGTTATATTGTATTCTAAGTTTCCAACTTCTGTTACCTGAGGCAAAACTTCTTTTTTATCACCATAAGCAATTATAACTCCAAAATAAGCGCTGGAAACAGCGTATTTATCTTTATTTAATTGCGAAAACTGTAATTCCGGCAGACCAGCCTCTTTTGCCTGATCAGCAACTTTTTGATCTTTTTTTGGATCAAGTAAAGAAAATCTTACTTTACTCCCTCCTTGTTTATCATACTCTTTTAGTAAATCTACCACCTCTGTTTTTAAAGGCAGTAATCTTGTTGGTAAAGCTGATGAAGCAAAAAATTTTATCCTTACAATATCATCAAGGTTTTTTAAAATCTTTTTTGTTGATTTTGATAATGTATATGCTTTTCCAAAAGAAAAATCTAATCGAAAAGATAATGAGCTAAATAAGAAATTCAAAACAATAAATAAAACAATGACTAATCCATAAATCATCTGTCTTTCTATCTTTTCTAAACCAAGAATTTTATTTAAATTTATTGATTTTATATTCTTAATTTTTTTTAGCATATAATTTTCCTGATTAATAGTTTTATCCTCTTCTCTCTAAATCAATAATTGTTAAAAACAAAAACGTAATACAAAAACTTAGAAAATAGAATAATGAACGAATATCAATCACTCCTTTAATAAAGTTTTGGTAATGATAAAGTGGTGTTAAATAACTAAAATAATCCTCAATAAATCTTGGTAGAACCGTTGCTAAAAAATCTGTTGCCATTACCATTAATAGAAAAATAACAATTACACTGCTTAAAAAAGCAACCACTTGATTTTTTGTTCTAACGGAAAAAAACATTGATAAACTGATTAGAGCCGAAGCTAAAGCGATTACTCCTCCATAGGCGACTATTATTTCTGGGTAATAAATCTTGGTAATAAATGACAAAGAAATTGGCAATCCTATTGTTAACAACAATCCAATTATAGTTAATGTTAATAAAGCTAAAAATTTTGCAATTACTATTTGTGTCTCTGAGATAGGAAGAGTTAATAAAATCTCAATTGTATTCATTCTTTTCTCTTCTGATAAAATCCTCATTGAAAGAGCTGGAATCAAAATCATAAAAAGCCAGGGGAGAAAAGCAAAAAAAGGTCTCATTGAAGCTGATTCAACAACAAAAATATCTTTAACAAATAAAAAGTTAGCAAAAAGAGCAAATAGAATAATAATAATATAACCGACTGGATTGTTGAGATAATAATTTATCTCTTTTTTATAAAGATTTAACATATTTAACCTTTAACTAATTTTTTAAACAACTTTTCCACCCCTCCTTTTGCTTTTGGCTTCTTTCCATCATAAACAATCTTCCCTTTATCAATAATAATGATTCTATTGGCGACATTCTCAACTTCTGATAAAATATGAGTAGAAAAAATGATTGTTTTGTCTTTGGCTATTTTTTTAATTAATTCTCGTATTTTTTCCTGTTCTATTGGATCCAGTCCTGAAGTCGGTTCATCAAGAATTAAAATTTTTGGTTTACCAAATAAAGCAGCTACTAAACCAACTCTTTGTTTATATCCTCGTGATAAATCTTCTATATTGACTTTAATCTTGTCTCCTAATCCAACATCTTTGGCCATTTTTTTCCAATTCTTATCGCCTTTAACTGAAGCAATAAATCTCAGATACTCAGCTGTATTCATCTCAGTATAAAGAGGATTGTTCTCCGGCAGATAACCAATTAATTTTAAAATCTCTAGTCTATTTTCAAACGAATTATATTTATCAATAAAAACTTTGCCTGAAGTCGGAGTTAAATAACCTAATAATAATCTCATCGTAGTTGTTTTTCCAGCTCCGTTTGGACCAAGAAATCCAATAATCTCGCCTTTTTTCGCTTGGAATGAAATTTTATTGACAGCAAGGGTTGTGCCAAATTTTTTAGTGACAGAAGAAATCTTAATCATATCAATAATTTATATCAAAAAAAATTCCAGATAGCAACTTAAAATTACTTAGATAAATTCAATCATCAACTGCCCTAAATTGCAAGGATTCAGAAATACATGATGAATCGATTTTGTCCTTTTCTTCTAAATCAGCAATCGTCTGAGCGACTTTTATTGTTTTAAAATATGATCTTGCTGAAAGTGATAAGGTTAATTTAGCCTTTTTTAATATATTTATTGCTTCTGAAGTCAAATGACAATATTTTCTTATTTCTGACGTTCCCATCTCTCCGTTTGTTTTTATTTTTAAATCAGCCAATCTTTTTATTTGTCTTTTTCTGGCTTTAATTACTTTATTCTTAATTTGACTGCTTTTCTTTCCTTGATATTTGATAATTAATTGATCATCTTCTACTGGAGGAACATCTATATGAAGATCAATTCGATCTAGCATAGGCCCTGAAAGTCTTTTTCTATACCTTAAAATTGCTCCTGGCATACACTTACACCTCTTTTTTGGATGGGTTAAATAACCACAAGGACAAGGATTAGAAGCAGCTACAAGTAAAAATCGGGCAGGAAAAGTTAGTGTTCCTGAGGCTCGAGAAATAGTAACTATTCCATCTTCTAATGGTTGCCTCAATGCTTCCAAAACTGATCGAGGAAACTCAGGAAATTCGTCTAAAAATAAGACTCCTCGATGAGCAAGTGATATTTCTCCTGGCTTTGGTTTAGAACCACCGCCAATTAAACCTATTCGTGAAGTAGTATGATGAGGTGAACGAAAAGGCCGTTGAATAATAAAAGATGATTTTGACAACTTTCCTAAAACAGAATATATTTTTGAGACCTCAAGTATTTCATCTCGATCCATCAAAGGCATTATTGAAGGAAATGCTCGAGACAACATTGTTTTTCCAGCTCCTGGTGGTCCTTTTAAATGGATATTATGAAAACCAGCCGCCGCTATTTCTAAAGCCCTCTTAGCTTGCTCTTGTCCTCTTATCTCAGAAAAATCATCTTGATAGCTTTGTTCTTGATCTAATTCTTCTAAGCTAACATGAGGATAAGGATTAATTTGTTTTTGTCCATTAAGATGTAAAACTACCTCTATTAAACTTGTCACTGGATAAACTGTTATCTCTTTAACGATTGCTGCTTCTTTAACATTTTCTTTAGGCACAAATAGGTTCTTTATTTTTTTATTCTTAGCCATTAAAGCTAAAGAAATGATCCCTTGAACTCTTTTTATTTTTCCTTCCAATGACAATTCACCAATAAACAAACTTTTATTAAATTGATTTGAAATTACTGAACCCGAGGCAGTTAATATTCCTATGGCAATTGGAAGATCAAAACTTGATCCCTCTTTAGGTATATTGGCTGGAGCTAAATTAATAGTTAACCGCGAATCCGGCATCTCAAAACCACTATTGTTTATAGAAGTTCTAACTCTATCTTTTGCCTCATCAATCGCTTTATTAGGCAAACCAACAATTGTAAAAGTTGGAAATCCTTTTCCAGCAACATCAACCTCAACCTCTATCAACACCCCGTCTAATCCAATTGTTGTCCCTGAAAATATCTTAGCGAGCATTATTTTGATTATATGAAGTTGTTTTATGAATTACTATGGACTATAGTCCATAAAAAAAAGTTTTAGATTGATCTAATAAGGTAAAAAAGAGCAATATACAAATACCCTTAATGAAAAATCTAAAAATTTAATTTTTTTATTATGTCCAAAGTTTTTCCTTTAATTAATCTTTCTTACAACTCCTTGAACTACTCCAAATATACTTAATTTTCTTTTGGGATAAAAAGGGCCATATTTAGAATTAGCCGCTTCCAAATAGTTCTTTTTACGAGTTCTATCTTTTCTCAAAACCTTTAATGTCCATTCTCCATCTATTTCTGCTAAAACAATATCGCCAGAAAAAGCTGTTTTCTTTTTGTTGATAATAACAATATCACCATCAAATATTCCAGCATTAATTAAAGAATCACCACTAACCTTTAAAACAAATGATGAGTTTGGATCATCAATCAAATATTCATCTAATGATAAATAGTCTTTATCTTCTTCAGCTAATATTGGCTGACCAGCTTTAACAATACCCACAAAAGGCAAACTAAAAAATCTTTCTGTTGGAGCAATCTTATTTTTTTCTTTTTTAATCAACCCTGCCTGAATCCATTTCTGAATAATATCAAAAACTGCTTTTTTAGACGCTAAACTAAAAAGTTTTAACATCTCAGAATAAGAAGGTAATCGATGAAATTTACGATAGAATTTTTTTACTTTTGCCAAACGGTTATCTTTCATAAAATATTAAAATAATAAAAAAGTTATAAACGAATGTTCACTATTGTAGTAAACCTTTGTTTACTTTGTCAAGTCGAGATTGATATCAACGACAGGAAAGTAAATACCCCCCTTATTTTCCTCTAATTAAGAATAATTATGAAGATATCTCTTCTGAAGATTGTTCATTTTGACGTTTTTTAAGAAGATAAAAAGCTAAAAATCCTCCCACAACAACTATCAAAACTACCAGAACCATGACCATTAAAACTAGTTGTGATCTGTTTTGAGAAGGAGTGGCTTGACTTTCTGTTCTTTGATCAACTGGCTGGTGATCTTTATCAATAAAGTCTCTAGCTTGTTTTTTAACCTTGGTTGGAACAATTGATTGACTTAACTTAAAACCATCCTTATCTTTAAAATCATAAATATCAACTTTATTCTTTGTAATAAAACTCCTGTTTTGAGCAACAAATTTAGAAGTGGAAACATTACTAACCATTCCCTTTGAACTCATATACTTTATTTTGTAAGGCATTGACGGAAGATACTCAGAAGATATTTTATAATAACCATTCTCATTAGCTTTTGTCTTAAAATAAGCTTTTTTTGAGAAATTAAGATAAATGCCAATATCAGCATTAGGAACAACATTTCCTCGAGAATCATAAGCATAACCTTCAATATAATTTAGAATTGGATCTAGATCAAAGCTTGTTTCTTGTTTTTGCTGAACCGCCTCTGCTGGAAAAAAATCAACTTTTCTTTTAAACCAAGAAACAAATTTATCAAAAATATTAATATTGGAGCTACTTAAATCTTTGGTTAAATCAGTCTTTATTAATTTAACAGAACAACAAACTTCTGGTAATTTTAACTCTGATTGATCTATTGAAATATTAAAAACGCCAAATTCATCAGTTTTTTGAGAGATTAATAACTTTGATGGAACAAATGTTTCTGAATTAACAGACTTTGGCACTTTGGAATAAACTTGTGATTCAGCAAATGGATGACTTGCCCTTCCTTCAATTATCACTTTATCAGTTGATTTATCTAAAGATTGGCTATAGCCAATTAACTTGAAAGGAGCTGTTCTGGATATTCCGTTTGGATCCAAAGGAATATCCCGATGGACAATGGATCCTTGCTGAATAATATCTTGATTAGTAAAATTAGCTATCCCATTAGCATAATATATATCCGAATAAACTTTTGAGTAATTGGTAGCAATCCCACTGGATTCAAAAGGAAAAGAATAGCCACTATAGTTAACCATTAATCTATATACCCCATCTGGAACAACAAAGCTAAATGAACCATCATCAGCTGAATAATTTGGATTATTAACTGCTCCTAATGGATCATGATATTTACTAAAAACCCCGTTGACATCTTTTACTTGAAGAATAACCTCTGCTCCTTTGATTGGCTCTAGATTTTGGCTGTCAAAAACTCTTCCATAAGGATCCCATCTAATAGAAAGACACTTTTCCTTCGCTCCCTCAAACGTAAATATTCCTTGCTGTAGCCCACCAGCATCTCCCTGGACTAAAAGATCATCAAGATAATTTAAAGCAACAAACTTTCTTCCCCGTGAAATGGGAGTTGAACTTTGCCATTCTAAAGGTTCTGACAACTCACCACTGCCATTACTTTTAACTGGACTTGGAACATCATTCCCTTGAGAATTAGTTAATCCTTCAAATTTATATCCAACAACATCGGATAGTTCCATTACATTGTCGTCCTCAAAAACAGTCTCATCTAATGTTGAATCACCAGTTGTGCAGATCTGACCATTATCTGTCTCAACACATTCAATAATATATGAGTCTTTGTTGGGCAAAAGCTTTTCATCAGGTTTAACAGCAAGCTTTACTCTATGAGGATTTTTTTCATCAGAACATGGAGTGTCTTCTCTATCACAGCGCTTAGAATCAAGACAAATCCATCGTTCTGCTACCTTAGGCTCATTGGCATAGACAAAGCTATAATTAACTATAAAAAATAAAGTTAAAAACAAAAAGAAAGAAAGATAAAAAGATCTTCTCATCATATTAAAACTATATGAAAATACTTATCTCTTGTCAAGTAGCAAATTTTGTTCTAATATTAAATTAATGATGAAAAACAACCTCTTAATAAAAATTATTTTTTTGTTCTCTTTGATATTCTTTTTTCCTAGAACAGCTTATGGAGTAGACTTTAATCTTTTTGGTCCAACTGAGGTTCTTCAAAGAGGTCAAACAGTTGTTTTTAGAATCGAGATAGACACACAAAACCAAACTCTAAATTCAACTCAGATCAAATCCAATTATGAAACCAAATATCTTGAATATCTAAACACTACTCCGGGCGATACTTTCTCAACAATAACCGCTGATCCTTCTGAAAATGGTCTATTATTAATAACAGGAACCAGTTCTTCAGGATTTTCTGGTCAAGGAACATTTGCTTATCTTAATTTTAAACTGATTGCTGAAGCTCCTGGATCAACCCAACTCTGTTCTCTTCAAGCAACAACACAACCTCCTCCAAGTAATCCGACCAGTCCTCCTCAACCAACCAATCCACCCCAGCCAACGACCTTACCAAAATCTGGTTCAACTCAAAAAACAACTACGGCTCTTCTTGTTGGAACTGCTTTTATACTTGGGGCTATCTCTATCTTTGTCTTTAAAAATCACTACTTACCAATTCCTCAATTTAAAAAACACCAAAATAAAATTTCAACCAATCAAAAGCATCATCAAAAACAATAGTCTTATGAAAATTACTCCTTTAAATCGTTTAACTATCTTTCGATTAAAAAAAATAATTTTTATCCCTTTATTGCTTTTTTTTCTATTTCCAAAAAGTATTCTAGCTATCACCCCGACACCATCAAATAACAATATTAATCCTACTCCTATTGTCTGGGGTTGCCCTCCAGAATTAAATGAATATTATCAAAAACAAGGAACCGGAGAACGATGTGTGACTAACTATGAAACTTGGAGTCAAGATCCAGTTTCTAACCATATTTGGGTAGTTGACCCAAAAATTACTGCTCAAGGAAAAGCTGATGAACGAGCCAGGGAATTTTTATACTGGGTTTTCACTCATCCTTCAATAGACGATCACCCAGTAATTTTAAATATCTGGAACTTTTCTAGAAATCTGGCTTATTTCTTTGTTGTTTTTATCGCTTCAATCATGGGAATTGGCATTATTATTGGTCGAAAAAATATTGGTATCCTCGGATCTTCTAACTTTAAAATTGATATCTCACCATTAATAATTAAGTTAATTTTAGTCCTTCTTTTTATTACTTTTTCTGCCAGTATAATCTTAATGCTTATTCAAATTTCAGAGATCTTAATGAAGTTTTTTATTGAAAACTTAGGGGGTAAGGATTTATTTAACATCTATTTTTCTAAAGTCAGTGATGAAAAAAATTATATGAATTTCATTGGCCAACGAGATCTAAATTTAAGAGTACAAGAAGCAGCTAATACAGAACTCTTTCTCTTAAAACTAACTAATATTACTTATTATGTAATGGGGGTCATGCTAATTCTTCGAAAAATTATTCTTTGGTTTCTACTCTTTGTTTCTCCATTTTTAGCTTTGCTTATGCCTTTTGTTTTTATAAGAAATGTTGGCTGGATCTGGATTGGAGTTTTTTTTCAATGGGTTTTTTACGGTCCATTGTTCGCCTTGTTTTTAGGCAGTCTCTCTAAAATATGGACAACTGGAATTCCTTTTGTTTTTGATTTCTCTCGGGTTGATAAACCAGAAGGCTATATTTACCCGACTGCAATCAGTATCTTGTATGGAGGACCAGCCCAAAAACTAACCGCATTTAATAATGGAAACTATATTGATACCTTTATGGAATATGTTATCTCGTTAATTATGCTCTGGGCAGTAATTCTTTTTCCTTGGTGGCTACTGCGAATATTTAGAGATTACTGTTGTGGTGGAATTGTAGCCATGAAAAATATTTTGTTATCTATGTATGATCAACAACATGGCGGACAACCACCAAGAACACCAACTCCTTCTCTTTCCCCAACTAAACAAACATATGGAACTGCCCGAACCATTCCAAGAGAAGTAGAAATTCCAGTTAAAGTAAGGCTTCTAACAACTGAAGAAATTAAAAAAGCAAAGACAGAAGAGATCACTAAATCTCTCCAATTATCTGTTTCCAATCTAACTGATGTTGCTCGTTTTGAAACAAATAAAAAATTACAAAAAACTGTTACCAAAAACATTGAATATCTAAAAACACCAACTAAAGCAACTACTCCTAATGAACGCCAAAAATATATGAACATAAAAACAGAGTTGTTTAGTCGATCTACTAAAAAAGACACTATTGCCAAACAAATACTTAAAGCCACTTCCAGCTCAAAGATCGAACAATCTCAATCAAAACAAGAGTTTGTAAAACAAACCGCCAATTTACAACCGATCACTCAAGTAATTTCTTATAAATTTAAAATTCCTCGCCAAAAAGTACAGTCAATCACTTCATCAATTACAAATAGTATTGTTAACAACAACAATCTTATGAACACCTTCTCTCAACAAACAAAAACTGAAAAAGAAAAAGTCAAGGATGTTCTCACCTCTATTCCTCAAAAAGTAGATCAACCAATTCAACAAATAATCCCTCAAATTGTTAAAAAAACTGGTCTGGAAAAAGAAAAGGTCGCTCAGACTATTAAATATGTTTCAAAAGTAGCTAAAGCTGATAAAGAGTTAATAAAAGACGTTGCCTTAAAAGAAAACATTAAAGAAACAGATGTTGAAAAAATTGTCACTAATCAATTCTCACTTATTGCAGAACCTGAAAAAAATATTGAGCAAACCATTACCATTCCTTCAACAATTTCTTTAGAAGACTATGAAGAAGTAAAAAAAATGTGGAAAGAACAGTATGAAAAAGGAGAAGTCCCAACAACTGAAAATATTACTAACCGCAGTCAGTGGGTAGAACAAGACATTGTCCTTCTTACTAATGCTTTAAATAAACTTCTTTCCCCAGATGAAGAACTTCGTCAACAAGCCCTTGATGATGTCTCTTATTTATTGCCTATCTTTATGATTAATAATTTCAAAGAAGAAGAATTAGTTGTTTATTTAAAAGCAAAATTAGAGGCAGCTAAAACTGTAAAAGAACAACAAGAAAAAGAAGAACAAATTAAACAAAAACTAGAATCCAAGTCTGAAGAAGAGTTTGTTGAAATAGAACGACCAAAAGAAGAAAAAAAAGAGAAAACAATGGAAATGAAAAAAGAATTAGAACAAGAACTTCAACAAAAATCACCTCAAGAAAATAATCAGGCTCAAGAAAATCAAGAAAAAAATAAAGGTTAACTTATTATCAATGGTTTTTTAGGAAATATAGTTAATCTTTCAATTTCTCCTTGATTGTTTTTTAAAACTAAATCCTCTATCCTAAAACCAAATTTACCGAAAAAATAAACACCTGGCTCAACCGTAAAGACACTATTATTAATCAGTAATTCTTTTGATCCTGGAGCAATTTTAGGATATTCATGGATTTCTAAACCAACTCCATGACCAATAGAATGAGGAATATCTACTTGAAGATTTTTTTGAACCAATTGACGACAAAAATAATCAACTTTATCCGCTCTGGTTGTTTTTTCAGCTTTTTTTAATGTTCTTTTTTGGATCTTTAACAAACTTGAATATAGATTTAATGTTTTTTGATTGATTGGCTTAACAAAAATCATTCGCGTCATATCTGACATATATTGTTTATATTTCACTCCAAAATCTATAAGAATAACTGATCCTTTCTTAACCTTTCCCGAACCAATATGGGTATTGTAATGGGGAATTGCGCTATTTTTATCAATCGCAACAATTGGATCAAAAGCAAGATTATATCCTTTTTTTTTCAGCCAAAATTCAATCCTAAAAGCAATCTCTTTTTCGGTCATATTGGTTTTAATCACCTTGACTATTTCTTTTAAACACTGATCTCCAATTTGACAGGCTTTTTTAATTCTTTTTATCTCAGTCTGATCTTTAGATTCTCTTGATTTAATAATCAACCTATTGGTTGAATTCAACTTAATCTGATTAAGGCTTTTTTTTAGAAAAGAATACTCAGCAAATTTCAAGTCTGTTGATTCAAATGCAAGATCTTTTATCTTCTCTTTTTGAGCAATTGTTGTTATCTGTGTAAAAAGATTTTTTTTTGGAGTCAAAAATAAGACTTTTAATTTTCCACCCTCTGAATCAGAAGATGAACTTTTCAATTTCTCTATATCATAACGACCATCAGTAAATAAATACCACCCATCTTGGGTTACCAAAAGATAAGATTCTCTTTCCTCTGGTGATAAACCAATAAATCCTGTAAGATAGTATATATTATGAGGATTCGTCACTAGAAATCCATCAATCTTATTTTTAAACAATAATCTTTGAAGTTTTCTAATCCGTTTTTTTCTCATAATCTATATTTTAACACTTAAAGTTAATAGATATTTTTTATAAAATTAAATTTATGGATTATTACTCAAAAAAACTTTTTATTGCCCAAGTCGATAAAAATAATCAAATTTTAGGCAAAATTGATCGCTGGCAAGCTCATGAAAAAGGTGTTTTACATCGAGCTTTTACAGTTGGCATATATTATAAAAATAAATTAATCTTACAACATAGAAAACATCCTGTTTTTAACGGCTTGTTTGATCTAACAGCTTCATCCCACCCTGTTTTTATCAAAAAAAAATTGGAAGACGAAACAACAGCTATATATAAAACTTTAAAACGGGAGTGGAATATTAAAAAAACAGACCTTTTATCTGAACCCCAATTAAAAGGCAAGGTTGTTTATAAATCAAAAATGCTTGGATATACTGAACATGAAGTTTGTTCTCTTTTTATTAGTCGAATAAAACATCTCCCCAAACTAAATTTTAAGTATGCCTATGGTTTTTCCCTTTTGTCTCTTCCTGACCTAAAATCATTAAAACAACCACTTAGACAAATACTCGCCCCTTGGGTAATAGAGTTTTTAAATGAAGGCTTAATCTAAATTTTATGACTCTTAAAAGAATATTTTCTTTAATCCTTGTTATTTTCTTTTTAATTGCTTTTCCTTTATTTTTACTTTATACCTTTCAATATTTTTCTAAAGCAGCTCCAATTAAAGCTAATATAAAAATAAATGTCAGAAAAATAATCGGCCCTTTACCTTCTAAATGGAACAGTTTAGCTCAAGGAGGAGAAGAACAAGGAGTCCAAATGCTAAACAATGTTATCCCTCAAGTTTCTGCTTTATATCCCAGATACATCAGGATTGATCATGTTTATGATTTTTATAATGTTGTCCGCCGAGATAATTTTGGCAAACTTGTTTTTAATTGGAATCAGCTTGACAAAACTGTTTGTGATATTTATCGAACAGGAGCCAAACCATTTTTTTCATTAGGTTATATGCCTAAAGTCATGTCTATTGATGGATCTCTTATCTCTCAACCAACTAATTGGAAAGAGTGGCGTTTATTGGTTAAAAAAACCATTGAAAGATACAGTGGCAAAAACACCAGGCTTTGTAATCAAATTACAGGTTATTGGTTAACTGATGTTTATTATGAAGTTTGGAATGAACCTGACTTGGAAACTTTTGGTAAATGGAGCTTATACGGCGGTAAAAAAAGTTATAAACTTTTATATTTTTATTCCTCTCAAGGAGCCAAACAAGCTAAAAATGTTTATCACTTTTATTTAGGCGGTCCAGCAACAACCAAGATTTATAAGAACTGGATCCAGATCTTTTCAGATTATGTTTTAAAAAACAACCTACGAATAGATTTTATATCATGGCATCATTATTCAACCCAGACCAATGATTATGTCAATGATGTTCTTAACCTTAGACAATGGCTCTCAGCAAAAAAATATACCCGATTCAGATTCCTTCCAACGATTATCAGTGAATGGGGATACGATTCTGACCCAAACCCAATCGCTGATACTAATGTTGGCGCTGCCCATACCGTAGCGGTTATTAGAGATTTAATTGACCAACAAATTAATATGGCTTTTCTCTTTGAGATTAAAGACGGCCCTACTCCACGTTGGGGAATCTTAACCCATGATGGTCAAAAAAAACCTCGTTATCAAGCATTAAAAATGATTAACCTTCTTGATAAGTATCGTTTGAAAACTGAAGGTGAAGGAAGTTTTATCAAAGCAATCTCTACCTGGTCACCTAAAAAAATAACAACAATTTTAGTTAACTATGATAAAAATAATAAAAATATTGAGATGGTGCCCGTCACTTTTGTTAACCTCCAATCAAACAGTTATTCTTTAACCACAACCTCTCTTAATGGCAAAAAAACAACAATCAATAATCTTACTGCAACTAATAACCAATTACAAAGAAATGTTTTAATGACTCCTAACTCTGTTATCGCTTTAGAATTGGAGAAAAAATAAGTCAACTTAACAATATGAAGTTTTCCTCTAAAGTATAGCCTGCTATTTTGTAGCCCCGTCTTTTTTTAAAAGACCAAAACGAAGTGTGGAGATGCCGGGAGTTGAACCCGGGTCCGAGAAAGCAATTCTAAAAATGTTTAGCGAGAAATAGATTGTTTTTAACTCAAGTTTAGTTTGGAAAACAGACAAACCATTCTAAACAGCCGATTATAAATTGTCAGATCTTTTAGTTAATCGGGAATCCTAATCAATCTTATCTTGGTTGGTTTTCCCTTTTTAAATTAAACCAAGAAAAATTTAAAAAGAGTCCTTATTAAGCATGAAGATAAGCAAACCTAGGTTGGTACTGCTTATACATCATAGCCTCATAAGCTTCTGCAAGTTCATTTTTTGCAGTTAGTTTTTTTCTATTTACTACCGCGTAAAACGCGGTTTCGCATAGATACGCCCTCGCCATTTATAAAAGTGCAGGTTCCCCGTCGAAACCACTCATCCCCTGTTAGAAACTGTTTCCTGATTTTCATTTGGAATTACAGTTTGTTTTAAACTTTTTACTAGATTTTATTTTTTAAGGTATTCCTTTACCTCTTTATCAAGCTCTCTTTTAATTCTTTTTTGTTTATCAAGTTTTTTTCTTTCAATCTCTCCTCTTCCTCGTACTAACCCTATTTTTAGCTTGATCAGACCGTCTTTATTATAACATGAAATAGGAACAATTGTCAATCTCCCGCCTGATTTTAGTTTTATTTGAAGTTTAATAATTTGTTTTTTGTGAAGAAGAAGCTTTCTTGTTCTTCTTAAATCATAATTTTCAGGACAAGCAAATTTATAGATCGGAATTTCAGCATTTAAAAGAAAAACCTCATTGCCAATAATTTTAACAAAAGCATTATCAAGTTTTATTCTTCCTGATTTAACAGATTTTACTTCAGCCCCTGTTAAAACAATACCTGTTTCATAGGCTTTAATTTCTTTATAATAACGGCGATATTTCTTATTGAAGACCTTCATTCTCTCATTTTACCAAAAGCCCATTATAAAAAATGCCCGTATGCTACAATATAAATATGCAGATAATTGCTGATCTTCAGATCCACTCTAAGTACTCTCGAGCCACCTCTCCAAAAATGGATCTAATGGGAATTGCCCATTGGGCGAGCCTAAAAGGAATTGATTTAATTGCCACTGGCGACTGGACACATCCTTTATGGTTCCGAGAAATAAAGACTAATCTTAAGGAAAAATATCAAGGAATATATACTCTTAAAGAACAATCATCTAACCAACCCTTAAAAAAAAACCAAAAGGAAGTTAATTTTCTTCTTTCAACTGAGATCTCAAGTATTTATTCTCAAGGAGGGAAAGTCCGTCGAGTCCACAATCTTATTTTCTCACCCTCAATAGAGACATGTGAAAAAATAATTAAAGCTTTACAAAATCGTGGTTGTAAACTAATGTCTGATGGTCGACCCATAATTGGACTATCATCAAAGGCTCTTTTAGAATTAGCTTTAACCGTTGATGAAAATATTTTATTTATTCCAGCTCATATCTGGACACCCTGGTTTGCTCTTTTTGGTTCAAAATCCGGCTTTGATTCAATTGAAGAATGTTTTGGAAATCTTTCTTCCCATATTTATGGAATTGAAACTGGACTTTCTTCTGACCCTAGAATGAACTGGCAGATTAAAGAGCTTGAGAATCGATCAATTCTTTCTTTTTCTGATGCTCATTCTGGTCCTAAACTTGGCAGAGAAGCAACTATTTTTGTCTCAAGAGACAAACTCCACCCGGTCAAAAAATACTCATATAATGATATTGCCGATACTATTAGACAAAAACCTAATAGTAAATTAAAAATCAGCTATACGATTGAGTTTTTTCCTGAAGAAGGAAAATATCATTGGAGTGGCCATCGAAACTGTAATATCCGTTACTCACCCCAGGAAGTAAAGAAAAAAGGAAGTATTTGCCCTGTGTGCCAAAAACCATTAACCATTGGTGTTGAAAACAGAGTCATAAACCTGGCTAGTAAAATAATTGATAAAGATGATCTGGTTTATCTAAAAAACAAGGCTGGAGTAACCTTTGTTTACGACAAAGAAAAAAAACAAAAACCGTTTGTCTCTTTAATCCCTCTGTTAGAAATCCTTCTTGAACTTCATAATCGCTCACAAACTAAAGCAAAAAGGGATTATGATCATCTGACTTCATTATATGCCAGTGAGTTTGAGATCTTACTTAAAAGGCCTTATGAAGAAATTGAAAAGTTTGCTGGAAAACAGTTAATGGAAGCAATTAAAATGGTTCGTGAAAGAAAGGTTTTTGTTGACCCCGGATATGATGGTGTTTTTGGAAAAGTTAAAATTAAATCATTGAAAAATGATCAACGATCAACAAACCAACAACAAAAAGAAAAAAAACAACTTAACCTTTTTTAATAAGAGACAAATAAAAAAACTTTTATTTTTTTTACTGGTCTTCTTGTTTCCAACTCAGTTTGGAAAACATTTCTTTTTTGATTTCTCATATCTTTCTGGAATAAAAACCGATTATTTAGCGCCAACTATTTATCTAACTGATATTTTAGTGATTAGTTTAATCCCTTTTTACCTCCAACCATTGATTAAGTTTTTTAAAAAACCAAAAATCATTTTCTTGCTTTTTTTATTAATTACTAATCTTTTTTTTTCTATAAATCCTTGGATAACTTTTTACCGTTTTCTTAAAATAATTGAATTTTTAATCGTCTTTGTAATAATTGCTTTTACCTTTATAAAACAAGACAAAGAGCTTAATAAGCTATTAATCTTCGCCTTTTTTCTCTCATCAATCTTTGAACTATTATTAGCCAGTTTCCAGTTTATATACAAACGATCACTTCAAGGAATTTTTTATTTTTTTGGAGAACGATACTTTACTTTAAGCACCCCAAATATTGCTAAAAGTTCATTAAACGGTGTTGAGATCCTCAGACCTTACGGAACTTTTTCTCATCCCAATTCTTTAGGAGGTTTTTATCTTCTTTTATATTTTTTTGTTTTAACTAACAAACAATTTAACCAACGCAAAATAATTAAAACTAGTCTGCTTTTTATAGCCACTTTTTTAATCCTCTTATCTTTTTCTAAAATAGTTATCTTTACCTTTTTAATTCTTAATCTTTATTATTTTGTAAGATTTAGTTCAAAAAAAGAACTATGCAAACTGTGTTCGGTGGCTCGAGGAACAATTTTAACCGTTCTTTCTTTATTATTCCTTTCGGTCCACAACGATCCTTTAACTATAAAAAAACGGATTGAGTTAATTAAAAATGCTTTTCAGATTATCCTAAAAAGACCTCTTCTCGGAGTTGGCTTAGGTAACTATACTATTAGTCAAAACCAACTTTCATCAAATTATTATTTCTTGTTAAACCAACCTGTTCATAATATCTTTTTACTTTTTACGGCTGAAGTCGGAATTATTATGGCTGGTCTCATCTTTATTTGGATAGTTTACCATTTAAAAATAGGATTTAAAAAACCATCAATTCTGTTTATTTTTTTAATCATTTTAATAACTGGTTCTTTTGATCATTATTGGCTAACCCTCCAGCAGAATTGGTTATTATTTTCTTTTACAGTTGGATATGGAGTAAAGAAATTTATTTCTAAATAAGAATTTAACTTTTTTTTAGAATTTACCTAATTTTTGGTAAATCTTTCGGTTGATCTCTAATGTTTTACTCAAAAGCTCACTCTGACCCTGAGGCAGTAAAACCGATAATGATTGAATTATTTCTTGATGTTTTTGGTTGCTTAATTTTAGTTTTAAAATAAACTCTCCATCAGGACTTTTTCCTTGTTCTTTTGTTTCTTTTAAGACTGTTAATAATTTTAGAAAATATTTTTCGCCTTTATTTGCTGTCTTCACGGCTAATTTTTCCTTGCCTTTTTTAGCTAAAGACAAACTCATAACCGCTTGTTTATCTGAAAGCAAAAGTAATAATTTTGATTTTTTTATCAAATCACGGGTCATTAATACAAGAAGTTTGTCTCGAATCCTTTTCAATAAAAATATTGGATTATCAGGAAGAATTCCTGAATATGGAAGTTGGTATTCTACTTTAGATCTATTAACATCCATTGCTTGCGAGTAAGTAAAAACCGCTTCAGAAGTAGTAAAAAAATAGATAACAGTTGGAATTATAAAAAGAAGTGAAAATATAGTTAAAAAAACAGACAATCTTTTTCGCATGGATATATTATAACAAATCAAAGCCTATTCTTCCCTAAAATAGTTTGTCCCCCCGATCTTAGATTTAAATTACAAGTCGGGGGGACTTAGGAAAAAGCAGTTATTAATTTCATTTAACTACTCTTTTAAGGCTTTTACCAGCAGTAAAGCCTGGTGTTTTTGTCGCTGGGATCTGAATTTCTGCTCCAGTCTGAGGATTCCTTCCTTTCCTAGCAGCTCTGTTTCTAACAACAAATGTTCCAAATCCAGTTACTACTACTTTTTCGCCTCTTTTCATAGCGTCAGTAATAGTTCCAAAAACAGAATTAACAGCATCTTTAGATGCTTTAGCAGTCAACCCTGCTTTTTTAGCTACTTGGGCGACTAAATCTGCTTTAGTCATATATTTTTCACCCCCTTTCTTTAAAAATTGTTTGCGAATTTATAATAGACATGAACATTCCAAATTCTTAAGTCCGCCATTATTCGCTCTTTAAGCTACCCTATTTACACCATCATAATAGTTGGTTTTTCCTTTCTTGTCAATCCGTATTTAAAATATCTTATTGTAACAATCTATATCAAATTTAGACTGATAGAATAGTCTTTTATGAAAGAATTTTAAAAATAGTTAAAGAAGAAACGTCTATATCAAAAGTTTCGTTAGATAATTAGAAATTTAAATTTTCGTTGTTGTTTTAATTCTAAATTCTCTTATCACCGTAATTTTTATTTGGCCAGGAAAAACATCAAATTTCTCTTCTAATTTCTTTTTTATTTTATTGGCTAAAATCACTGATTCATCATCCGTTTTCAAACTCGGCTCTATAATGACTCGCAACTCTCTTCCTGCTTGAAGAGCATAAGCATCTTTCACTCCCTTATTAGCTTTAGCAGTCTCTTCAATTGTTTTTATTCTTTTTAAATAATGTTGAAAATCCTCATGGCGGGCTCCAGGCCTTCCGCCTGAAACAGCATCAGAGATATAAACAATTACTGCCTCTATTGAGGCAAATGGAATATCTTCATGATGAGAAGCAACAGTATCAATTATTTTTTTTGGGAAATTGTGTTTTTTTAATAATTCAACCGCTAAATCAACATGAGATCCTTCTTTATCATTAATAACCTTGCCAATATCATGAAGTAAACATCCTAAACGAACAACTTGGACATCAGCTTTTAATTCTTGAGCTAAGGCAACCCCTATTTTTGTCTCTTCTAAAGTATGGAGAATCATACTTTGTCCGTAAGAATAACGATACTTAAATTTCCCCAAAAGCCGAATTATTTCTGTAGGTAGATTAAAAACTCCTGTTTTATGAGCAAGATCTTCTCCTGCTTTATAAGTAATTTTTTCAATTTCTTTTTTGGTTTTATTAACAATTTCCTCAATCCTCTGCGGTTGAATCCGCCCATCTTTTATCAATTGTTTTAAAGCGACCCGAGCAACTTCTCTTTTAATTGAATCAAATGAAGAGATTTTTATCACTCCTTCTTCTTCTAAATCAAGATCAACTCCTGTTGCTAACTCAAAAGCCCTAATATTCCGTCCATCTTTACCAATTATTCTTCCTTTGTATTTTTCATCTGGCAAAGATATTGTTGAAAGAGTATATTCCGCCACATAATCAGTCGCTCCATAGCGCATAACATCAACCAATATCTCTTTTGCTTTTTTATCTTTAGTTGCTTTTATTTCTTCTTCTGATTGACGTATTTTATCAGCAATCTCTTTTTTCAATCTTTCTTCCCATGTTTTTAAAAGTAGATTTCTAGCTTCTTCTTTGCTTAATTGAGCGACCTTTTCCAGTTTTCTTAAAATTTCATTTTTTCTTTCTTCCAGTTTTTTTCTAGCTTCAAGGAGTTGCCCTTTTTCCCTTTTTATCTGACTACTTTTATTATCAATCTCTTTCTCTTTTTCTATAATCCGTTTTTCTACTTCTAGTATTTCTCTGTGAGTTTTACTGGCCTCTTTATCAGCCACCTCTCTTATTTTAAAAGCTTCTCTTTTTGCTTTATTAATAATTTCTTCTCCTCTTTGTTTTTCTCTACTCGGTTTTCTTTCTTCAACCTTTTTTTGTTTTTCTAATTTTTTTTCAGGCTTACTAAATATTTTAAGTAGATTTTTAAACATAAATATATCCTTGACTCGAAAGAGAAGTTGTTTTGAAGCTTAAAGATTAAACGTACCACATACAGATATTTAAGAATGGAACCAATAAATCTTTTTTAACTAGCATTAAATCAACTTCTTCGAGAAAATTATAACTAATAAACTCATTTAGAGTATTATTTAAAATAAACATTCTATTTTACCTTTTTTATATCAAATCTTCAAACTCATTTTCTTTTTTTTCTAAAAGTTCATAAGTCTTTTTAATAACATCAAAGTTAAAACCCCTCCTTTGAAGGTACTGAAAAGTTCTCTCAAGCCTTTTCCTTTTAGGAAGTTTCTTAAATAATGGCCAACGATTCAAGATTGCTTTATAAGCCAACTGTTCTTCATTTAATGGGTTGTTAATAAAAAAGTCATTAATTAATTCTTTTTCAATTCCTAGCCTTAACAGTTCATTTTTTAAAGCAAACTTTCCCTTAGGTCTGTTCCTTTTCCTTTGATCAACAAACCATGAAATAAATTTTTTATCATTTATTAGATCCTCTTTTGTTAAAAACTCAATTACTTGTTTAATGATTTCCTCAGTGTATTTAAATCTCTTTGATTTTTTTATGAGATATTTATAGATCTCTTTTCTTGTTCGGGGTCTGTATTTTAGATAAAAGTAAGCAGAATTAAGGGCTCTCGTAAATTTCTTGTCCATTATTGTCTATGTTTCCTTACCAAATAGTTTTTTTCTCACTAGTTTCTCTACTTTTTTTCTTAACTTATTATCTTTTTTCATCAACTCAACTACTTGTAAAGCTCCCTGACCAATTACTTTATCATCTAATTTAATAAATGACCCTGAGCGTGTCAAAACTCCGGTTTGAATAGCTGCCTCAATTAAAGCCAATCCTTTATTTATCCCTTCAGCAGTAATAACAACAATTGCCTCTTTAAACGGCGGAGCTATTTTGTTTTTCACAATCTTGGCTCTGATTTTTGCACCATATACTTGGTTGTTTTTTTTCAAGGTCTCAATCTTTCGAACATCTATTCTGACTGAAGAATAAAACTTTAAAGCCATCCCTCCAGAAGTTGTTTCTGGATTACCAAACAAAATACCAATTTTTAGTCTAATCTGATTGGTGAAAATTATTGTTGTTTTTGATTTGGAAACTACTCCAGTTAGTTTTCTCAAGGCTTGAGACATTAACCGAGCCTGTACTCCAACCTGAGCATCTCCCATATCCCCTTCTATTTCTGATCGGGGAACTAAAGCAGCAACCGAATCAATAATTACTAAATCAACCCCTCCTGATCTAATTAATGTTTCAGCGATTTCTAAAGCTTGTTCTCCTGTATCAGGCTGAGAAACTAAAAGATCTCCCATATTGACTCCAATTATCTTTGCCCAAGCGGGATCTAAAGCATGCTCTACATCAATAAAAGCAGCTACCCCTCCTGTTTTTTGAGTCTCTGCAATTAATGAGAGACAAAGAGTTGTCTTACCGGAAGCTTCTGGTCCAAATATTTCAACTATTCTTCCTCGTGGGATACCACCAACACCTAAAGCTGCATCAAGAGGCAAAATACCAGTACTAATTTTCTCAATTGCCATGACTGGTTTTTCCCCTAAACGCATAATTGATCCTTTCCCAAATTGCTTTTGAATTTGCTCAATAGCATGGTTAACTGCTTCTTGTTTAGGGTTTAAATGTGATTCTGCCATAAAATTTTAAGAATAATTAATGATCTAAACTATTCTGCCATATTTTTTTGAAAATCTCAATCTAAGAAAAAAATAGTTCTATAATATATAAAACAAAATAATAATCGTTGCTCCCCATAAAAAGATCGTTGTCACTAAAGGTAAGTCCTTAGTAATAATCTTTTCTGGTCTTTGCCCCTTTTCCTGCTCATAAAGAAGCTGAGCATAACGAGCTATTCCATAAACAACAAAAGGAATGGTTATCATCATCCATCTCCGAGCCTCAAAATCAGGCAGAATACGAGAAAAATATTGAGATAAAAATGTTTTTGTAATTGGTGGTTGTTCAAAATAAGTATAAAAAGAATATGAAAAAATTGTTGTTGTTGCAAAGGTTGTTGTTAAAAAATCAAGTAAGTGTTTTTTATATAAATAAAGAGACTCTCGTGTTTCTTTCCCATGAACAACTAACTCTGCATGTCTTTTAACTGTTGCCATAAATAAAGAGATGAAAAAAATCGTCAAAAGCAACCAAATCGGAATGTGATAACCACTGACGACTTCTCCTCCTAATGCCCGTAAAGTAAAAGAAAAGGAAATTGAAAAAATATCGATTACTGGATATCTCTTAAGAAATAAAGAATAAAAAAAATGGAGTAAAATAAAAATAAGAGCAATCAAGAAAAATGAGAATGAAAAAAACAAAGAAACGATTAATGACAAAAGGCTTAAAACAAAAACAATAAAAGTTGCTTCCTGAAGGCTAATTTTTCCCGAAGCAATTGGTCTTTTCCTCTTAACCGGATGTTTTTTATCATAAGGAAAATCAATGATATCATTCAAGACGTACGATGTTGACGACAGCAAACAAAAAGCAATAAAAGCATAAAAAGTTCTTAAAAAAATTAAGGGATTAAAAAGCTTTCCAGAAAAGATTATGGCGGTAAAAACAACTAAGTTTTTAATCCACTGATTAACTCTTAATGCTTGAAGATAATACAAGATCTGTTTTCTTTTCATCTTATTATTGAATTATACACCATTATATACTACTATAAATAAATATGATTGACCTTGATGACAAAACAGCTATCTTGCAATTACAAGGAGGAGATCAAGTTTTAAACTCAATTGCTTCTCTTGACAGACAACTTAAACATGCTTGGGAAGAAACACTTCAAATAAATTTTCCTGATGAATACAAAGATGTTAATCAAGTTGTTGTCTGTGGTATGGGCGGATCTTGTTTTCCAAGTTTAATTATTAAAGAATTGTTTAAAGAACAACTAGAAATACCCATTGTCATCAATAATGAGTATAGATTTCCTGGTTTTGTTGATAATAATACTTTGGTAATTTTATCTTCATATTCTGGGACAACAGAAGAAATCCTTTACAATGCCGATCAAGCTTTTGAAAAAAAAGCTAAAATCAGCGCAATAACAACTAATGGTGATCTGGCTCGATTAATGAAAAAAAACAATCTCCCTTATTATCTTCTTGACCCCATATACAATCCTTCAAAACAACCTCGCATTGGTTTTGGATACGCTGTTGGGGCTATTTTAGGCATTTTGTATAACCTAAAATTTTTGTCAATTAAAAAACAAGAAGTAGAAATTGGGCTATCAAATCTTCCAACCCTTTTAAAAAACTTTTCCTTAGAAACACCAAAACAAAAAAATCCAGCTAAACAGTTGGCTGAAAAACTTTATCAAAAATACCCCTATTACACGGTAGCTGAATTTTTAACTGGGGTTGGAAACGCCATTGCCAATCAAACAAATGAAACAGCTAAATCTATATCTGTTTTTCGGGTCATCCCCGAACTAAATCATCATTTAATGGAAGGACTTAAATTTCCCAAAAAAATAAAAGATTTGTTAACTTTTATTTTCTTTTATTCTCCTCTTTACTCTGAAAAGATAAAAAAGAGGTTTCAGATTACAAAAGAAGTGGTAGAAAAAAACCAAGTTGACACTCAATGGGTTGAATTAAAAGGAAAAAGTAGAATTGAACAAACTTTTGAACTGATGGGTTTTGGCAGTTACTTAACTATGTATCTTTCTGTCCTTTACGAACAAAATCCTTCTTCCATCCCTTTTGTTGATTACTTTAAAAAACGGCTTAAAGATTAAATTCATTACGCCTTTAATATTATTTTGCTAACTTTCTTACCTATTTTAACCGCATAGTTGACTCCTCTTTCATAAGGATAAGTCATATCTAAGTTGGCAATATAAAAGTTTTTTATTGGTGTTGTAAAATCAGGTTTGTTTTTTAGAAATTCTTTATCAACCACTGGCTGGGCATAAGGAGCTTTAAGTAAATAAAAAGACTTTGGCTTAAAATCTGGGTTAATTTTTTTTAGATAGGGAAGATAATCGTTTAAAAGCTCTTTCCCAGTCATTTTTAATCTTTTATCTTTAGGATCAACATAGTTAACTAAATAGATAAAATGAGAGTTTCCATAGTGTTTTTTATCAATAAAATTAGTCTGTTCAATAATCCCAGTGAAAGGAAATCTTTTTATACAAACATTAAGCCAATATGTTTTTTCAAGAAAAGCTTTTTTACTTTCTACAATTAAGTTAAAAGCGTAAAAATACTTAATTTTTTTAAGGCGATCAAGATAAAGAGTAGGAAACAAAGACTGAGTTGTTTTTGTCAATACTGGAGTCGGCAATGTTGACACAATGACATCAAACATCTCTTTTTCAATTACTCCCTGGCTATTTTTGTATTTAACCTCAAACTGATTGTTTTTTTTCCTTATCTCAAAAATAATGGCTCTTTTTTTAATCTCAACGCCTTTTGTTTTATTTATCTCTTCTAAATAATCAACCAGGTTTTGGAATCCTTTTTTAATATAACCTAGTTTTTTTGTTCTTTTTTTAATTCTAGCCCAAATAAAGGTCGAGATAATTTTTCCCGCATTTTTATTGAACTTTTTCCGAAACAACTCTTTCCACAAAACATTCCATGATCTTTCCCCCATTGTTGATTTCAAAAACTGCTCCCCAGTTTGCTCCTCATAAACTGATAAAAAGGGTGAGAATTTTAAAAAAGCCAAAACTAATCCTGTCCTTATTTTGTCAAATAGATTTAAGTATGGGAATCGAAGAAAATCAATTGGCGTATCAAGGGGATGAATTGTTAAATTATTAAGTTGTTCTTTTGATCTCTTATTTTTAAAATCAACTGTTTCATATAATGAAGCTGTCTGAGGAGATCTAAAAAAAACATCTTCAAACCCAATCTCTTTAGCAAACTCTAAAACATCATCATCATTTGAAAAAAGATGATGATATGTTCTATCAACAGACCACTTCCATCCTGGAACTTTAAAACTACTAGCTAAACCTCCAAGTTGATTTTCCTTTTCAAAAATAACAACTTGATTATTCTTGTTTTTTAAATAGTAGGCTGTAGTTAAGCCTGATATGCCACCACCTAAGATCGCTGTTTTCATAGAATATAACTATTAGTTTAAACTTCTTTAAGGAGTTTTTTATTACTTTTCCCGCATTTTCCCCGAAGAAAACCCGCAAAAAAATTAAAAGATGAGAATTTAGTCTTCATTTTTGTTTTTTATTGAGTGAATTTTGAAAACTTCTATAAAAATCGTTTCAATAAATAATGTTGCTGGAATAGCTAAAACAACCCCTAAAACTCCTCCAATCCGACCGCCAATGATTAAAGCAGATAAAGTCACAATTGGATTTAGTCCCGTAGCTCGATTCATAACAAAAGGAACAATTAAATTATTCTCCAGCTGTTGAACTAAGAAATACAAAGCAATAACAGAAAAGCCTAAAAAATATGACTGTCCCAAAGCAATTAAAAAAGCAGGCACGACTGATATTACCGGACCCAAGTTCGGAACAACTTCTAATAACCCAGCAATTACCGCTAATGAGATAGCATATTTTACTCCGATCAATCTTAATCCAATATAAGTTAGAACTCCAATAACAGTCATCAATGTAAACTCTCCCCAAAACCAAGCACTCATTCTTTTTTCTACATAATTAAAAACATTAACCACTTGATAAACCTCTTCTTCATTAAAAAAACCAACTAACAAATTCTTAAAGAAGTTTTTTTCCAGAAGAAAATAAAAACTGAAAAATATTGTTGAAAGAACAAAGATTATATTTGAAAAAACATATCGGACCACATTGAACACCTGACTAGTAATGTTTGGCAAATACTGACTTAAAGAATCAACTTTTATATATTGGCTCAATTCCGGACTCAAACCTTCTAAACCAACAGGAAGAGTTTTTAGTAGCAAACCGCTCTCTATTAATAGAGGCGGTAAAACCCAGGCTAATAAAAAAATAAAGGCTCCTAAAGAAAAAATAAAAACAATAAAAACCGCTAGTGCTTTTGGGACTCTTCTTTTCGTTAAAAAATAAACGCTTGGTTTAAGGGCGCTCATAATTATAAGAGCAATAAACAAAGAGAAAATCAGATCTTTAACCAACCACATTAACTTTAATAAAAGAAGGAAAAAAACAGTAAATATTATTGTTCGGGAAGAAATCTCAATTGTGAGCGGTTTGTCTTTTTTCATCTTAATTATTATCATAGCATGGCTGTTATCCCTTAGCAATAGATAAAACAAAAACCTTTCTGACCCCCTTTTTTTTCAACTGGCGACCAGCTTCTTTAGCTGTTGTTCCACTCGTAACGACATCATCAATTAAAAAGACTGTTTTTGCTTTGAATTCATTAAAAACTTTAAAAGCTCCTCTAACATTAAGATACCTTTCCTTTTTAGTTTTTAATTTTGCCTGTTCTTTAGTGTTTTTTATTCTCTCCAGTCCTTTGATTAAAGGCTGTTTTAAAAGATTGGAAAAAAAACTTCCAATCACCTCTGCCTGATTAAAACCTCTTTTATTAAAACGTTGCCAATAAAGAGGGATAGGAACAATGAAGATCTCTTTTTTTACAAGATTTTTTAAGAAAATATATTTATCGAGCTTATCTCGATTAATGATTTGAAAAAATTCATTAAAAGCTTCTTTTACTAACCGATATTTTATGCTTTTTAAGATTTTTCGTAAAGCTCCACCATAATAAAAAATTGAAAGACTGCCATCTATTCCTAAACGCCTTTTACAACGTGGATGAGTAAAACCCAGATAACTTTTTTTTTGACAATACAAACATCTGTCTTTAATTATATATCTCAACTCCTCTTGACAATCAAGACAAATATAGCTTCCAATTGACCCACATGATAAACAATGTTTAGGAAATAAAAAATCTTTGATTGGCATAAATTTGATATAAGTTGTCACGAACAAACACTTTTTTCTGAAAAACTATATTATTTAAAATTTTCCTTTTCATATTTTTCCTTTAATTTTTCTGCTTGTTTTTTACGACCCTGCTTTTGATAAAGATTATAAAGAGATTGGTATGAAAAGATAAAAGCTGGATTAAGCTCAATTGCTTTTAGATACTCTTTTTCTGCTTTTTTATCCAAGCCCTTTTTTAAGTAAGCATTAGCTAGATTATGATGAAGGTTCGAAACTGTAGAATCAATTGTTAAGGCTTTTTTATACTCCTTAATTGCTTCATCAATTTCACCTTGACTAGCATATTCCATTCCTAGATTGTTTCGAACCCGAACACTATTTGGAGCATACTGAAGAGTTTGCTTGTAAAATCTAATTGGATTAATCCAATCAAACTGACGAACAACAGATCGAAAACTGAAGATTATTAAGAGGATTGACAACAAAATAAAAACAATTTTATTCTTTTTATTCACAAAAAAATATATACAAAAGCTAAAGAAAAAAACTAGAGGAAGATATAAAAAATGTTCATAAAAAATCCCGTTTATAAGAACAATTCCACTAACAGGAAGAAGGGATAAATAAAACCCAAGATAAGAAAATAACAAGAACTTATTTTTTTTATTTTTACGATACAAATACCAAATAAAAGCCAGAATAATAAGATTAATGATTATAAAAATAAAAAGATAAGGATTTATCAAATGGGTTTCAATTTGAACAATCATATCTCTTTCCATAAATAAATTTTTAGGAAATATCAGTAATCCAACATAACTAAAAATGTTTTTTATGAAAGTTGATAAACGAACCAGCAAAGATTGCCCATAAAGAGAGTTACCCCAAACTGTCCTCATATCAAGACGATTAATATATTCAAAATGGAAAACTAAATATCCTAAAGCTATTAATAGATATGGAAACAATAAAATTAAATTATCTTTTCGTCGCCAAAAAAACCAAACTAAAAACAACAAACCAAAAAAAGCTAATCCAGTTTCTTTTGAAAGAAGTGAAAAAGCAAAAGCCATTAGGCTAAACCAATAATATTTATTAAGATTTTTTTTCTTAAGAAAAAAAATCAGAGATAAAAACCCAAAAAAAACAAATAAAGGATCAGACAATCCAGAAATATAGCTGACAGCTTCTGTTTGAACCGGATGAATAATAAAAACCAATGAAATTAAAAAGGAAAAAAGTTGGTTCTTTACTATTTCTAAAAAAAAGAAAAAAATGGCTAGAGCAGCCATTATATGAATAATAATATTTAAAGCATGGAAAAAAAACGGAGTAAAGTCAAAAAATGAATGGATTGTTGAATATAAGCTTAACTGAATTGGTCGATAATAATTTGATACCTTACCCCGACCGGCAATTACATCTTGAGTAAAAATTTTATTAACCTCAAACTGAGCCACATATTTATTCTGATAGACAAAATCCTCATCATCCCAGATAAACCCTCCAAATAAAGAAGGAAGATAAACTAAGAAACCAATTAAAATAATAAGAATCACTAGTTCAGACTTTTTTGTTTTTTTCACATCTATCTATTATATTATTCTAATTCTGTTTTATGTTTCAATTACGTTTTAACATTAACAGAATTTTTCATCCGGATAATAAAATATGATCGTAATCCATTGTACAAAAATATTGTGAATGTCTCAGCCAAACACTTTGGTAATCTCAACTAATAATTATCTAATCGTCTTATCTGTTTTTACCCATTTCTTTTTCTTTCTCTTTTGTTTTTAAAGTCAAATTTATCATCCAAAAATGATTATGTTAAAATATATATGCTTTTGCCCGGTGGTCTAATGGTAGGACAGGCGCCTCTGAAGCGTCTAATCTTGGTTCGAATCCAAGCTGGGCAGCCAGTAAGAAGAAGAAAGCCACCAAAAGGTAGCGCTTTCGGCGCGTCCGAAACTGTCGGTTCGTAAAGTCGCTGAAAGCGACTAAAA
>CAYTFR010000002.1:0-31608 GCA_964437175.1 uncultured Gammaproteobacteria bacterium
TTTTATATTTGGAGGGACGGGCGGAACCGAAGGCCTTACTGGAAATTCGTTTTCAGAAACAGGGAACCAAGCCACTGATATTTCGGGTAAAAAGCGATAGTCGGGGCGAGTGGATGCTGGCCGAAAAAATCCGTTTGGAAGCTGGCGATTGGGAAGTGCGAGCGCGCGAGAGTGATCCGGAAAATTCAGACAATATTTCGGAATGGTCAAATCCGCACATTTTTAAGGTTGCGATAGGTGGTATTACTATTGGCAGAACAAACATTAAATTCGCTACGCTTTCTTTGATCATTATTATTTTACTCCTTGTCGGCGTGGCCGTTGTTTTGTATTTCACTCATCGCATTTCACGCCTCAAGGCTGCTCTTTTGAATAAAGAAATTCGCGAGGCGCGAGAATCAACGCGCGATACTGTTTCAGAAATGCGCGAGAACATTCTGGACGAACTAAAACTACTTAAATCACGCAAAAAACTTTCCGTAGAAGAATTAACTAGAAAAGAACACCTTCTACGCGACTTGGAAAATATGGAAAAGAGTATGGAAAAAGAGATTGAGGATATTGAGAGGGAAGCAAGATAGGCAGTTCCTTTATGTCGCCCGCTTGCCAGTCCAATGAAGGCGGATGATGGGATGGGAAAGCGTTTACGCAATTCCTGCGTTAGCAGGAAGGTAAAACAGAATTTTTTTTTGGTGCGTGATTAAAAAAATGTAGAGAAAATTCCTTTGTTTTGCTTCCGCTTTTGGCGGAGGTAGAAATATGAGGTGGGTTCAATGCCACGCCATAGGCGTGGCAATCAATCCGCATTCCGCTGGAAATAAGTTCTAACGAAGTTGTATAAATACACATGATAGAAACTGTCTAACTTTCATTGGCTGATCAAAAACAGTTTGACGCAGTGGGAAAAACGACCATTTGTGAAATTCCTGAGGAGACTATGGTTTGGCCAGAAGGAGGAGGAAGAGGAGTTTTACAGAAAGGTTTATTCGCAGATCGATTAGGAAAGAGAAAAGTAAGAGGTCTTCCTGCTTTTAGAGCTAGAGGTTCAGTCCCGTTGTATTTTGATGGAAATTATTGGACTATTCCTCAAGGAACAATTTTTGGAACATATGCCAGAGATGTAAAAAAAATAGTAATAAAAAAATAAGCCTTTTGATGGTGAGCAATGTGGATAATAATAACCAGAAGGAGATTCTTGTAGATCTTATAAATAATCCGATAAGGCCAGATTTTGTAAGAATTAATCCCTTTGAGCTCAGCTTTTAGTCTTTTGTCTAAAAAAGGATTATTTGCCAATAGAGATAGAGAAGCTAATATTTTATCTTGATCTTTTAAAGGAATCCTTTTAAGTTTTTTTTTGCTTTTGGTTCTATTCTTATTTGAAATTCCATATTTTGCCTTTTTTTCTATTTCATCAGCAATTTTAAATATTTTTTCCGAGCTTCAGTTATAGATAAAGTTGTTTGGAGAGTCATGGTTTAAAATAAACTATAAAAACACATGTAAATTTTAACGTCTAAAATTATTCTTATCATTGACGGGCACATTAGTTCGATGATTCGAATCATCAGACTTAATTGAGTTGTGATTATTGGAGTTTTTGATAAATTAGATGGAGTGAGTTTTTTATACAATACTAGTTATTCTATATTATGTTTTTAGGTAAGATTTTCGTTCTCTGTTCCTTGGAAGCTTTTAACCAGTTTTTTGATTTTTGAAACAGAGGATTTTTTAGCGACCATTAAAACATCATCAGTATTAACCACTAAAAGGTCATCTAAGTCTATTCCTACAATTAATTTTTTATTTTCATAGTTATAGACCAGATTATCAACAGAATCTTCCAGTAAAACTCTTCCTTTGGTAATATTATCTTCTCTTTTTTCTTCAAGGGCTTCTTTTAAAGCTTCCCAAGCGCCAACATCGCTCCAACCAATATCAGCGTTAACAACATAGGCTGATCTTTTATCCAATCGTTCTAAGATCGCACTATCAAAACTAATTTCTGGCATTTGAGAGTAATATTTTTCAAAAGCAGACTCAAAATTTTTATCTTTTAATATTTTTTCAGTTAATTGATAAATTTTAGGTGAGAATTGTTTAAACAACTGTTTAATGAATTTTGGAGTTGAGATAAAATATCCTAAATTCCAACAATACTTTGATTGGCTGTAGTATTGGTTAGCCAGTTTTTTATTTGGGCGATATTTAAAGCCTATAAAACTATGGAAAGAAACATTATTAATTGTTTTTTTTACTTTTCCAGTTTCAATCCAACCTAAATTTTCAGAAGCAAATCTAGGTTTTTGGCCAATAAAAACAATTTTATCTTTTTGGACTAATTTATTAGCAGATTTAATAATTTTTTTAAAATTATCTTTTTTTTCAACTAAATGATCACTCCATAAGATAATAACTGGTTCATCAGGAGATATCTTTGATAAATATCCCATCATAAAACCAACCGCTGGTCCGACATCCTTTTTAGTTGGTTCTCCAATAATGTTTTTTTTAGGAATCATTGGTAATTGAGAAGAAACCATCTCAACATATATTTTTCCAGTGGAGATATAAATGTCATTATAAGAAAAATCAGGTAGTAATCGATCAACTGCCAGTTGAAGAGTTGATTTGTTTCCAACAACTTTTTCAAACTGTTTAGGTGATTTTTTACGGGAAAGAGGCCAAAGCCGAGTTCCAACCCCGCCGGCAAAGATAACGGCTTTCATTTATTTATTCATAAAATTACTAATAGAATAAAGGAAACTTTTTTTAAAATTATTTTTGTCAAATCTTCTTATATTATTAGGTCCAAATTTTTTTATTTTGGTTCTCAAATTGTAAGATATTAATTTAAAGTAATCAAGAGATTTTTTTAAAGAAGTTTGAGTTTGCTTCTCAAAAAATATTCCAGTTTTATTTTTAATAATTGTTTCTTTTGTTCCGCCTTTTTTATAGGCAATCACCGGACAGTTAAAAAACTGAGCCTCTAGGCAAACATAACCAAAATCTTCTTCTTGAGGGATAATCAAAGCCTTGGCCTGGCTATATAAATAAGCTAATTCTTGATCAGTTAATGATTTTAAAAACAGAATATTATTTTGGCTAATCTTTTTTAATTTTTTTTCTTGGCTTCCTTTTCCAACAATAATTAGATTTTCATTAGGAAGGTGATTAAATGTTTTAACAACCAGATCATTTTTTTTATAAGGCTCAAGCCGAGAAACAACTAAAAAAAACTTTTTTTTAGTTGATATCAAAGAATCTGGTTTTTTAGGTTTAATTCTTTCCCAATAGGTAAAATTAAAAGGAGGATAAATTACTTTTGAAGTTCTTTGATAATATTTTCGGCATCTTTGAGCAACAGTTTTTGATATGGATATAATATTGTCTGGTCGTTGGGCAACTATATAATCCCATTTTCTTAAATCTTTAAATAGAAACGATGAAATTAATTTTTTAATTGGAGTGTTAATATAATCTTGAGGGAAAAGCCAGAGGAATCTTGATGGAGTCAGCAGGTAGCAAATATGTTTGGTTTCAGGTTGAGTGATAACTGATTTAGCAAAAGAAGAAGTGACACTAATCACCAGATGATAATTATTAAAATTAAAGGTTTCAAAAGCATAAGGATACAAAGGAGTTGAAACTATTCGATTATTTTTAATAAATCGGGGAAGTTTTTGGATAAAGCTGGTTTTTATCTTGAATTTTTTTGCCCAAGAAGCATTTAGAGGATCATAATAAGAACTAAAAAAATCTGATTGGGGAAATATTTCTTTAAGAGTTAATAAAACTCTTTCTACTCCTCCCCATTTGTCAAACCAGTCATAAACAATGGCAATTCTTTTATTTTTAAATATCAAATCAGACATAAAAACAAAACTTCTAATTTTTTTTAGAGTTTAATGTTTTAATAAAATTTAGATAGTTTCATTCTTGGGATTCTATCTAATTTATCAATATTTTTAATGAATAAGTTTTTTTTAGCTTTATAATAAGCGACGACACCAATCATTGCTCCATTGTCTCCAGTTAAGTATTTGTAGCTGGGAAAATGAGATTGACCTTTGTAATTTTTGATTAAATTTCTAATTTTTTTTCTAAGGTACATATTGGCTGAAACACCGCCACCAATAATTAATTGGTTGATTCCAGTTTGATTGATTGCTTTTTCAGTTTTAATAACTAAAGTGTCAAAAACTGCCTGTTGAAAAGAACTGGCTAAAAGTTTTAAATTCTTGTTTATATAATCCTGCGTTTGTTTTTTTAAAAAATAGTAAAAAGCTGTTTTTAGACCAGAAAAAGAAAAATCCAAATTATTTTTTTTGATCATTGGTCTGGGAAATTTATAATTATCCTGATTGTCAACCTCTTTTGCTAATTGTTCAATGACCTTTCCTCCAGGATAGCCTAAGTTTAACATTTTAGCTCCTTTGTCTAAAGCCTCGCCAGCTGCATCATCAAGAGTTGTACCAATAACATCATATTTAAGATGATCTCTAAAAATAACCAGTTCAGTATGGCCACCAGAAACAATTAAAGCTAAATATGGAAAGGAAATGTTTTTCTTGGGGTTGCCTTTTTGATTTTGGACAAAAGGAGAGTATAGATGTCCTTCTAAATGATTGACTGCAATCAGTTTTTTTTGATGTTTCTTGGCCAGGTCTTTAGCTTTTTTAATTCCTATTTCCAGAGCTGGAGCTAGTCCTGGACCTTGAGTAACAGCAATATAATTAATTTTAGAGAAAATATGACTTTTTAGTATTTTTTGATTTCGAGCAAATTTATTTAAAGTTTGGTTAATAACCAAATCAATTTTTTCTTTATGAGCCCGTTTTGCCAATGAAGGAACAACTCCCCCCCATTTTTTATGAATTAAAACTTGGGAATAAATAGTATTGGCAACAACTTTTCTTTCTTTAGTTATTGCTACCCCGGTTTCATCACATGATGTTTCAATTGATAAGATAGTCATAAAAAATGTCAAAACTCAAAACTTAAATATCAAATTTTGTTTTTTTAACTTTGAATTTTATAAATCTTTATTTTTTATTCTCTAACAAAGAATATTTTATTCTTCTCTTTTTTTCATCCAGATATGTCATTTTAATATAAATAATTTCACCTTTTTTCTTTAATAACTCAATAATTGTTTTTGTTTTTTCACCCCATTCAAAGCATAAAATGTTTTTTGGCTTTAAATAATTATCAATTCCTAAATGGCTAAGTTCTTTTTCATCTTCAATCTGAAATAAATCAAAGTGATAAAGATAGTCTAGCTTTAAAGAATTAATCTTATACTCATAAAAAATAACAAAAGAAGGGGAAACAATATTATTTATTTTTAAAGACTGACCAAGACCTTGAACAAAAGTGGTTTTTCCAACTCCTAGATTTCCTTGAAGAATAAAGATTAATGGTTTTTTTTTAATCTTTGATAATGATTTTTCTAAAATAAATTGGCTAATCTTCTTTGTTTGATTAGGATTACTGGAAGTAAATATTTGTTCGTTAGTTAAAACCAGATCACCTTGTCGAAGAACTTTGATTTTTGGAGTAGTTAGATCAATTATTGTTGATGGTTTGTTTCTAGCTAGTTTTCCTTGATCAACAATCAAATCAATTAAATCCTTTTTTTTCTGAGAGAGATTACTGAGAAAAGTTTTGATTGAGTAATGAGGAGATTGGTTTGACAAGTTGGCTGATGTAGCTGTCAATGGTTTTTTATATTTTTTCACTAAATTATATATTAATTGATGATTTGGTATTCTGATCCCTAAAGTTTTTTTTTCTGATTTAAGCCGAGAGTCAATTTTTTTATCGACTTTTAAAGGCAGAATAATTGTAAATGGACCAGGAATGATTTTTTTTAAGGTTTTTAATTGCTGATTATTAGTATCAATATATTGAGAAGCCATTGATAGATCAGTAACAAAAATGGAGATTGGTTTGCCAGTTGGTCTTTGTTTAAACTCAAGGAGTTTGTCAACTCCTTGTTGATTTTCAGCATCAGTTAAAAGACCATAGACAGTGTCAGTTGGAAAAACAACAAGACCTCCTTGTTTTAATACCTTAATTGTTTGGGAAATAATCTTGTTTTGGCTGTTTGATTTAAGGTTAATAATTTTCATTTATCTATAAAAACTGTTATTTAGTATCATATCAAATAGATTGTGAATAGTGGATTGTGGATGGAGGTTCTATACATATTATTGAGAAATTTGATAAAATAATAATCTATGAATAAATTTAATCAACAAAAGAAAAAGAGATCAAAGAAAGATAATAATATCATCAAGATCTCTCAGTTTAAATTTAAATTGAACATAAAAACAATCTTTTTGGTTTTCTTTATTAGTTTATTTGTTTTTTATCTTGTTGGTGCTGTAAGGAGTGAGTTTAAAAAATCTTTTCCAGAAAAAACTATTCCGAAAGTTGTTAAAGAAATTAAAAAAGGAAAAGTAAAAAAAGTTGAGGTTATTGATAATAAACTATTAGTTTTTTACAAAAATAATACAGTTGCCATTGCTTATAAAGAACCAGGAGACAGTTTTATAAAAATTTTGTCTGATTTGGGAGTAAATCCTCTTAATGTCAATATTAAAGTAAAAGATACTCAGGCTTCAGCTGGATTGGTTTCTTTTTTAAGTAATGTTATTCCGACAATAATAATTATTGCATTTTTTATTTTCTTATTTAGACAGGCTAAGGGAGCTCAAGATAATGTTTTTTCTTTTGGTCAGTCAAAAGCAAAAAGATTTAGCAAAGGAAAATCAGATATTCGCTTTAAAGATGTTGCTGGAGTAGATGAAGCAAAAAAAGAACTTGAAGAAATTGTTGACTTTTTAAAGCATCCCAATAAATATAAAAAATTAGGAGCTAGAACTCCTAAAGGAGTAATTCTCATTGGTCCTTCAGGTTGCGGAAAAACTTTGTTAGCTAAAGCAGTTGCCGGTGAGGCCAGTGTTCCGTTTTTTTCTATTGCTGGATCAGAGTTTATGGAGATGCTGGTTGGAATTGGAGCGGCTCGAGTAAGAGATTTGTTTGCTATGGCTAAAAAGACTTCTCCGTCAATAATCTTTATTGATGAGATTGATGCTATTGGTCGAGCAAGATCAGTTGGGGTTATGCCTTCTCATGATGAAAGAGAACAGACATTAAATCAAATATTGGTAGAGATGGATGGGTTTACACCATCAGAGCAGGTAGTGGTTATAGCGGCTACCAATAGGGGAGATCTTCTTGATTCAGCTTTACTTCGACCTGGTCGTTTTGATAGGCGGATTATTGTTGATTATCCGGATTTGGAAGGTAGAAAAGAAATTGTTGCTATTCATGCTCAAGGAAAGCCATTTACAAAAAATGTTAATTGGGATAGGGTGGCTAAAAGAACAGTTGGCTTTTCAGGAGCAGATATAGAAAATATGCTTAATGAAGCGGCAATTCAAGCTGTCCAAAAGAAAAGAAACAAAATTAATATGGAAGATATAGAAGAAGCAGCTACAAAAGTTAAGCTTGGTCCGGAAAAAAAACGGCTTCAGTCAAATTATGATCGAAAGTTAACTGCTTTTCATGAAGCTGGCCATGGAATAGTGGCTAATTTTTTAACCCATACAGATCCAGTTCATCGAATCTCAATTGTTTCAAGAGGAATGTCATTAGGGTTTACTCTTCTTCCTCCAACTAAAGATAAACTTCATGAGACAAAAACTCAGTTATTAGAAAAAATTTCAGTTATGATGGGTGGTCGAGCAGCTGAAGAACTTGTTTTTAATGAAATAACAACAGGAGCAGCGAATGATTTTGATCAGGCAACGAGAATTGCTAAAGCAATGGTTATTGATTATGGGATGAGTGATTTGGGGCCAATTAATTTTGGACCGACAATGGATGTGACTGAATGGGGCAAATCATATATGGAACAGAATACTGTCTCTCAAGAGATGTTAGCTAAAATAGATAGAGAAGTTGAAAAGATAATAAACAGGTCTTATTCTCAAGCAGTGGTTATCTTAAAAGAAAAGAGAAAATATCTTAATAAAGTGGCGGAAGAGCTGTTGAAACGGGAAAATCTTGATCAGGATGATTTTGAAAAAATAGTCGGGAAAAAACCTATTTCATCAGAGGGTTTATTTTCTGATTCAAAGGGAAAAAAGAAGACAAGTTAAGAAATTTCTACTTTTCTATGAAGATATTTCTCCTTATAGATGGCAATGCAATTATGCATCGGGCCTTTCATGCTATCCCTCCTTTTAAAGCTAAAGACGGCACTCCAACAAATGCTGTTTATGGGTTTATCTCAATGATCCATAAAGCAGTTTGTGATTATCAACCTTCAAATGTAATGGTTTGTTTTGATACGCCGGCTAAAACATTTAGAAAAAAGATCTTTAAAAAATATCAGGCTCATAGGCCAAAAGTGGCTGATGATTTTAAGATTCAGATGCCTTTAGTTAAAAAAGCTCTTGATGAAGCTATTATATATCATTTAGAAAAACCAGGATATGAAGCTGATGATATTATTGGGACAGTTGTTAGTAAAGTAAAAGAAACATTTAAGGTCTTGATCTTAACTGGAGATAAAGATATTTTACAGTTAGTTGATAAAAATGTTTTTGTTGTCTCGCCAATAAGAGGATTGAGTAAGATTAAGCTCTATACTCCAGAGGAGGTTAAAAAAAGCTTTGGTGTTAAACCAAGCCAGATTGTTGATTTTAAAGCCTTAATTGGAGATCAGTCAGACAATTATATTGGAGCAAAAGGAATTGGTCCCAAAACAGCTCTGTCTTTAATTGGGGAGTATCAAACAGCAGAGAATTTGTTGGATCATCTTGATGAGATAAATAAAGAAAGAATAAAAAAAATATTAAAAAAACATAAAAAAAACGTTCAGATGGCAAAAAAACTAGCTATTATATTAAACGACGTTCCAATTGAATTTAGAGTAGAGAAGAGCCAATTTAAAAAGTTTAATGAAAACTTAAAAACTTTTCTTCAAGAATTTGGAATGGACTCATTAATTAAACGAATATTTAAGAAGAATGAAGAAAATAAAAACTTGATTCAAAAACTAAAAAAATCTAAGGAAAAAAACAAAAATCTTTCAAAACAACCAGGTTTATTTTAATTTATGTTTTTTTGGTAAAATATAAGTTATGAGTCCTTTAGTTTCACCTGATTTAAAACAAAATCTAGCGATTACTTTGTATTTAGTTTTTATTCATAACTATATTCCTTTTATGTATTTATCTGGTTTAGTTATTTCTCTTTTTCTTTCTTTATTTAAGCCTTCTAGATTTTCAACCCTTTTAGTTATCGCCTTTGGTATTTTATTGTTTGCGTTTGAGTATGACAAGCATTTTATTGTTCCTTTTCGAGAGCAGACAATTAAATCATTAATTACGATTGAACCCCATTATAGGCTCCAGCGCTTAATTGATATTATTATTAGTCAGTTATTGCCGATTATTTTGTATATTTTAGGTTGGTTGTTTTTATTTCTGGCCTTTATTATTGCTGGTTGGCAAATAGGTGGAAAAAGTCCGAAAAAAAACTAAAGGCTTTGCCAAAGGCTTTGAAAAATTAATTTTTGAGTTTGGGCAACAGCTGATTCATTTATAACCACTCCATAGGGCGTCTCTTCTTGAGCAATAGAAATTAAAGAGAATTTTGGCGGATAAATAATTATGTAAGATAAAGAAAGAAAGCCATTATTAGAGTTCAGCCATTTACGTTTAGAGAGTTTTGTTTTTTCTCCTCCTTTGCCCATAGCAATTACTTTGACTTTTAGACCTCGGTTAATTCTTTGTTTAGTAAAGTTTGGGAAAAATCGATAAATATATTTTCTGACTGGTTTTGAAGAATAAACATAGTATTCTTTATTAGAAGTGTTTTCGGTTGTTTTTAAAACATCCTTAAGGATCTTTTCAATTCCTTCATCTCCTTCATAATAGTGAACCTGAGGGATATTCCCTTGAGGTTTGACGGTCATTAACTCGGGTAGTATTTTTATTTTTAACTCTTTAAGGGTTTGATCAATTTTTTGTTTTTTTTCTTCAGCCAGCTTGAGAAGATTGTCTGGAGGTTGGGCATTAAAATAACGCCGTTTTCCTTTTGGAAAATAAGCCGCCAAACCTTTTCTAACAAGATCTTTTAATACTTCATAGGTTGTTCCCCTATTTATCTTTGATCTTGAGGCAATCTGCCTGATTGAAGATGGACCAAGTTTATATAAAGAAAAATATGTTTTAATTTCTTTTTCTTTTAGTCCAATTTGCTTTAAAGATTTAATCATGCATGCAATTATTGTCAATAAATTGTTGACAAGTGCTATTGACAATAAATTTAGTCTATAGTAGTGTATATTTTTACTTAATAATTGTCAAGTTTTTCTTGACTAAAACTATGTGCGGTATTTTTGGTTATTTAGGTAATCGGGAAAAATCTGGTCAATTGATTTTAGAAGGATTAAAATCTCTTGAGTATAGAGGTTATGATTCTTGGGGAATTGCTATAAAAAGTCCAAAATCTAAATTTAAAAGTTCTCGATTATTAATCGAGAAAAAAATAGGGAAAATTGGAGAAGCAAAAACAAAATTTCTTAAAGGAAAAATAGGAATTGGACATACTAGATGGGCAACTCATGGAGGAGTGACTAAAAAAAATGCTCATCCTCATTTTGACTGCAAAAAAAATATTGCGGTTGTCCATAATGGAATAGTTGAGAACTATTATCAACTCAAAAATAATCTTCAAAAAGCAAACCATAAATTTATTTCAGAGACAGACACAGAAGTAGCTGTTCATTTAATTGAAGATTATTTAAATAAACATTCGTTTACTCAATCAGTTCGATTGGCTTTTAATAAATTTCAAGGTTTAAATGCTTTAGTTGTTATGGATATAAAATCTAATACGATTATTGCAATTAAAACAGGATCACCATTAGTAATTGGTTTTGGTAAAGAAGAATATTTTTTGGCTTCTGACGCTTCTGCATTACTTCCCTACACAAAACAAGTCTATTTTTTAAAAGACGGAGAAATGGTAAAAATAACAAAAAAAGGGGTGTTATTGTTCAACTCTCAAACAGGCAGTCAGATTAAGATCAATAAACAGATTCTTAATTGGCAGGTAAAACAAGCTAAATTAGGAAGATTTCCTCATTTTATGATTAAAGAGATTTTTGAACAGCCTAAGGTATTAAATCATATTTTGAAGTATAAAGTTAAAGATATTCCAGAAATAGCTAATAAGATTAAGAAGGCTTATGGAACTTATATTGTTGGTTGCGGTACAGCTGCTTATGCTGGGCTTTGCGGGACATATCTTTTTTCAAGAATTGCTAAACGTCATATTAATTTTGCTTTTGGAAGTGAATTCTTTTATTTAACTCATTTTTTAACCCCAAAAAGTTTAGTTATCGCTCTTTCTCAATCTGGTGAGACAATAGATGTTCTTGATTCAATTAAAAAAGCAAAAGAAAAGAAAGCAAAAATAATGGCTATAACTAATGTTTTGGGGTCATCTCTTTATCGATTAGCTGATTATAAGGTTCTTTTGAATGCTGGACCGGAAAAATGTGTTTTGTCAACCAAAAGTTTTACAGCAAAATTAGCTATTTTATTGTTATTAGCCAAGGAATTAAATGGTGGTTTAGAAAATGCTAGGAAAACTTTGAAAAAAGCAATTAAAGAAATTGAGAATTTAATCTCAAAAGAAAAATTAACAAAAATTAAAAATTTAGCTGATCTAATTTCATCAAAGAAACATATTTATATTATTGGAAGAGGCTTGTCTTATCCAATTGCATTAGAAGGAGCCTTGAAAATAAAAGAGGTCTCTTATATTCATGCCGAAGGATTTGCCGGCGGAGAATTAAAGCATGGAGTGATTGCTTTGATTGAAAAAGGAACTCCATGTATAATATATGCTCCAGATGATGAAACATATGGCGGAATAATATCAAACGCCATGGAGATAAAAGCCCGAGGAGGATTAATAATTGGAGTTTCATATAAAAAAAACCCTGTTTTTGATCATTTTATAAAAATTTCAGATTGCGGAGATGCAGTTAGTATTCCTAACACAGTTTTTGCTCAACTTTTAGCTTATTACTTAGCTCTTAAAAAAGGAACTGATCCTGATAAACCAAGAAATTTAGCTAAAAGTGTGACTGTTAAATAATATGAAAAAGAAAAAAATTGTTGCTATTGGAGGTAGAAATGGTCCTTTATTAATTGGAAAAGCTTTAAAAGGAGAAGAAGATCTTGATATCAGTTTGGTTGTTTCGACTCTTGATTCTGGGAGAAGCACAGGAGTGATTAGAGATATCTTTCATATTCCAGCTCCAGGTGATATTCGAAGCAGTTTCTCTGAGTTTGCAACTAAAAATAAAAAGTTAGCTAAATTTTTAGAGTATCGAGCCAGAGTTAAAAATAGCCAGTTGGAAGGAATTGCTTTTGGAAATCTTTTAATTGGTTATCTTTCAGATAAATATAAAGATTTTTCTAGTGGTTTAGAATTTCTTAATCAACTTTTTAAGCCAAGAATTAATATTTTGCCAGTGACAACAAAATCGACTCATCTTTGGGCTGAGTTGGTTGATGGGACAATATTAAAAGGTGAAGTTAATGTTAGGAAACCTGGGATGAAGGCTAAAAAACATCTTTATTGTCAGCCAAAGGTTAAAGCCTCTCCCCATGTTTTAATCGCTATTAAAGAGGCTGATTTAATTATTTTCGGACCAGGTGGTCTATACTGCAGTCTTATTGCTTGTTTGGTTGTTGGAGGTATGAAAAAGGCTATTTCAGAATCTAAGGCAAAAAAAGTTTATATTGCCAATACATCAACTCAAACTGGACAGACAGATAATTTTAGCCATTATGATCATATTAAAATCTTATTAAAATATTTAGGCAGGAAAAATTTAGATTATGTTATTATCAACTCAAATAGATTGACAGATAAACAGTTAAAGGTCTTGAAAAAAGAAAAACTAGTTTCTTTGTCATTAGGGGTAACTGAAAAACAGAAGATAAAAAACCTAAAAATAAAGTTAATCTTAGCTGATTTAATAGAGAGTGAAAAAGAAACCTTGAAAAGAGGTTTGTGGAATAAACAAAACGCTATTTATCATCAAGCAGAAAAATTAAAGCTGATTCTTCGTTCAATTCTTGATTCTTTTTAAAAATTAATTTAAAAAGATTATAAAGGTAGAGTTATTTTTACCCCTGATGATAAGAGGCATTGATTAAACCGCATTTTTTATATTTATAAGGTTTTTTAGTATTAGGATTAATTGCTCCACAAGGACATGGCTGATTACGGCCTATTTTTTCTTCTGTCTTAATTGGAGTTATTGGCTGGGATGATTGAGAAGTAACGTATGGTTGTTTTGTTTGATTATGTTTTTGTTTAGAGTTATCTTGTTGAGAAGTTGAAAGAGAAAAAGGGTCAACCATAGAAGCAGAGCTAAAAATCATATTTTCCTTAGGAAATTGTTTTTCTTGAATTTCTTCTTTTTCGACCTCAATTTTAAACAATCGTCTTGTTGCTTCAAAATCTATAGAGGAAATAAGAGTTTCAAACATATTAAAGGCTTCATTTTTATATTCGTTTAAAGGATCTAGTTGGGCATATCCCCGCAAATTGATACCCTCTCGAAGATCATCAATGGCGGTTAAGTGTTCAGTCCAGTATTTATCTAATGTTGATAAAAAGACTGCTCGGATAATATTCATCCAGGTTTCTTTACCTAAGTGTTCTTTTCTTTTTTTATATTCTTTTTCAACCTGATCAATCAGATAATTGATTAAAGGTTGGGTATTATCTAAGTCTTTATAGTCAGAGATATCTTCTTTATTTATTGGCAGTATTTGATTAGATTCTTTGATAAAAGAATTCAAGGTATCTGTTTCATCTGAAGTCTTTACAGTAAAGAACTGATTAACCAGTTGATTAATTTCTTCTTTAAGGATGTCAAGAATAGTTTTATGAAAAGCTTGACTGTCTTGTTCAGGTAAAAATAGAATTTTTTTTCTTAAAGAGTAAATAATTTCTCTTTGTTTATTAAGGACATCGTCATACTCAACTAAATTTTTTCTAATATCAAAATTAAATCCCTCAACTTTAACTTGAGCTTGTTCAATGGCTTTAGAAACCATTTTATGGGTTAAAGGCTGATCTTCTGGAAAGTTAAAGAAAGTCATTAATTTTGAGATCTGTTCTCCTCCAAAAATTCGCATCAGATCATCTTCTAAAGAAACAAAGAATCGTGATTCGCCTGGATCGCCTTGACGTCCAGATCGTCCTCGAAGTTGATTGTCAATTCTTCTTGATTCATGGCGTTCTGTTCCAATAACATACAAACCGCCAAGTTTTATTATTTCATCGTGTTGTTTTTTCCAAATTTTCATTTTTTCTTTAGCTTCTTTTTGATCTTTAAGTTGTTTTTCGTATTTATTGGGAGGAGTGCCTCCTAAAATAATATCAACCCCTCTACCAGCCATGTTTGTGGCAACAGTAATTGCTCCTTTTTCTCCAGCTTTAGCAATAATATGGGCTTCTCTTTGGTGGTTTTTAGCGTTTAGCAGTTCATGAGGAACCCCTTTTTTCTTTAATAACTTAGAAAGATGCTCGTTTTTGTCAATTGATGTTGTTCCTACCAACACAGGTCGGCCGAGTTTATAATTTTTAGCAATTTCTTCAGCAACGGCATTATACTTACCTTTTGTTGTTTTATAAATCATATCCGGATGGTCTTTTCGAACCATTGGTCGATGAGTTGGCAAAACAACAACATCGCAATGGTATATTTTATTGAATTCTTCAGATTCTGTTGCTGCAGTTCCAGTCATTCCAGCTAGTTTTTCATACATCCGAAAGTAGTTTTGAAGAGATACAGTGGCTAAAGTTCTAGATTCTTTTTGAATTGAAACATTTTCTTTAGCTTCAATTGCTTGATGAAGTCCTTCAGAAAATCGTCGGCCATAAAGTAATCTTCCAGTGAATTCATCAACAATAATAACTTCATTATCTTTAACAATATAGTCTTTATCAGCCTTAAAAAGGCTTCTTGCTTTTAAAGCGGCTTCAACATAAAAAATTGTGTCAAAATCTTTTTCATATATATTTTCAGTCCCGATGATTTTTTCAATTGTTTCAATCCCTTTTTCAGTTAAATGAACAGTTTTTAGTTTTTCATCAATAACATAATCTTTTTTAGAGTCTAATTGGTTAACAATTTTAGCATATTTATAATATTTAGAAGTGTCTTCATCATACGGCGCTGAGATAATATGGGGAGTTCGGGCTTCATCAATAAGGACAGAATCGGCTTCATCAATAACAGCAAAATAAAAATTATTTTGAACAGTATTGTTTGGGTGTTGCGCCATGTTATCTCTTAAATAATCAAAGCCAAACTCGCTATTTATGCCATAGATAACATTTGATTGATAGGCCTCTTTTCTAGAGATTGGTCGAAGATGAACTAGTTCTTTATCTTCAGTTTCCGAATCATAATATTCAGGGTCAAAAACATATGATCGTTCAGAAATTATAGCTGATGTTTTCATCCCTAAAAAGTGAAAAACTTGACCCATCCATCCACAATCTCTTCGAGCTAAATAATCATTAACTGTTACAAGATGAACATTTTTTCCGGTTAAAGCATTTAGATAAAGGGCTGTTGTAGCTGAAAGAGTTTTTCCTTCACCAGTTTTTTGTTCAGCAATTTTTCCTTGATGAAGAGCAATTCCAGCCATTAATTGAACATCATAATGTCTTTCGCCTAGAACTCTTTGGGCTGCTTCTCGAACCAAAGCATAAGAGTAGGGTAGGATGTCATCTAAACTTTTTTTATTAGATTGGATTTCTTCTTTTAATCGAGAAGTTTCAGTTAAAAAATCTTTTTCTTTTAAAGTTCGTACTTTATTTTCTAAGCTATTGATTTCGTCAACTATTTTTCTTAAACCTGACAACTGTTTCTCGTTGTAATCAAATAATTTTTTAATATATTTAAGCATATTTTTTTAAAGCTGGTTCTTTTTATTGTTCAAAGTATTCTTGGGGGATTATAAGAATTTCTTTTGCTGTAAAACGGTTATTTTCTCCAGTTTCTTTTTTGACTGATTCATTTTTAAAAACAAAGTGAACAGTATCCCCTTCTTTTATTTTTGAGAAACCAGTTTTTGTAATCTTTAATGTTTTGGTATCAACCATACTTTGTTTGGTGGTTCTTTCAATATCAATAATATATTTATCTTTATTAAAGGTTGTTATCTGTAAATAATATTTTTGTTTGTTTTTCTCAGTAATAATTCCTGATTGTAACTGATAGGGAGTGTCTTTATAGATAGCGTTAGCATTGATTGATGTATCAGTCATTGGGCCGGTAACAATAATATAATCATCTTTTTTAAAATCATCTAGATTTATCTCCTTTTTTATATTTTCATTGATTTGATAATATTTGGTTAAAGCTTCGTCAATTTTAACTTGGAATTTTTCATCTTCATGATTTTTTATCATGACAACATTTTCTTTTATTTCAGTAATTATTCCTGTGGTTAAATCTTGTTTTTCTTTTCTCAGTTGGGCGACTTTAGTCGCCACTTTATCTTTTAATTTTTGGACTTCTTCTTTATTGATCAGATCACTGGTTGGTGTAGCTGTTTTAGTTTGGGCAGAAACAAAAACAGTTTGGAATAATATAATTAAAGCCAGTAAAAAAAGACCAATTTTTTTTATCATTTTCCAAGGTAATAAACTTTTAATTCTTTTTGCTGAATTCTTAATTGGGGATTTTTAGGATAAACAGTAACTTTAATAATGTTTTCTCCCAAAACAAGCGGAAAATCAACAGAAAAGTCTTTATTTTTATTTTTAAAAACAATTTGTTTAATTGGTGATTGAATAACAATCAAAGCATTTTTACTGGCTTTACCTTTAATGGTAATTGTTTTTTTTTCTGATATAAAGGTAGCTGGCGGTTTAGTGATTTCTAAAGTTTGGAGATTATTGTTGATTATTGATATTGTTGGTTTGTTTTGATTAACATTAGAAACAGTTTTTGTTTCTTCTATTTGTTTTTCTTTAGTCTTGGTAATTAAAGAAAAGGCAACTCCGCCTCCAATAATTACTCCTAAGATAATGGCAATGATAGTTTCTTTTTTCATAAGGACAACATCAAAATATTTAGTGTTTCTGGTAACTTATTAATTATATCTTGAATATTATACCAATATCCTTTTGTTTTTGATAGATTCTCTGCGGTTAGTTTTAAGATATAAGAAGCTAATACAGTTGAAGTCAGGAAGTTGTTTTTAGAGAATAAAGAAACAACTAGTCCAGACAGGACATCTCCGGAGCCACCTTTAGTTAATCCTTGATTCCCTCCTTTTACAATAATGGTTTGTTTTCCATCAGAAATAATGTCGTCAATTGATTTAAGAAGAATAAGACAATTATATTTTTTAGCCATATTTTTTACTATTTTTATTTTTTCTGTTTGAGATTTGGTTTTAATTTTAACATTAAATAAAGTTTCAAACTCTATTTGATGAGGGGTTATAATTGGTTTCTCCTTTAAACTTAGAAACCAGTCTGGATTAAGCATCTGGAGGCTTCCAGCGTCAAAAACAAATTTTTTATGGGGAAAGTTTTTAATCAGGTATTTTGTCAGTAGATAAGTATATGTTGGTTCATGTTTTACTTTTTGAATATTAGAAAACTTTTCGATATCTTTGATTTGGTCTTTATTTTGAAATTTCCCTCTTAACATACCAGGCCCGATTAAAACAGAATTATCTTCCTTAACATATAAAAGAATTTCTTTTTGGGAAATCACAATTCCATTCATAAACTTTTTTTTAAGAGATAAAAAAATTTGATTATTTTCTTTAGTTGAGGTGTAATGGACAATATCTGTAAAATGAGAAGCTGTTTCAGCAGCCCAGATTGAAGCGGTGTGAAAAAGTGATGATCCTCCAATGATTAAAACTTTACCGTTTTGACCTTTATGTGATTTTTTATGAGGGATATGGAGTTGCTTAAGAAAAGGTATAATTAATTGAGATTGTGATGTTTTAATTAACATTTTATTATTATTTTTTATTTTTAGCTTTGAATTTCCTGCTTTTAACTATTATAATATTCTACTATGAAACTTAGTCATGTAAAGCTTAGAAAAATTTTTGCTGATTTTTGGGAATTAAAAAATCATAAAGAAGTTCCCCCGATTTCATTGGTCCCTAAAGATGATCCAACAACTTTATTTACTAGTTCTGGGATGCAACAGTTGGTACCCAATCTTTTGGGAGAACCTCATTCATTAGGAACTCGATTATATAATATTCAGCGCAGTTTTAGAGCACAGGATATTGAAGAGATTGGGGATAATCGGCATATAACTTTGTTTGAAATGATGGGGAACTGGTCTTTAGGCGATTATTTTAAAGAAGAACAACTAGAGTGGCTTTGGAAGTTTTTAACAAGAGATCTTGAGTTGCCAAAAGAAAAGCTTTATGTAACCATTTTTAATGGTTATGGGGGTGTGCCTAAAGATGAGCAGACAGCTTTAATTTGGAAAAAATTAGGGGTTCCTAAAGAAAGAATGTTTTTTTACGAAACTAATAATTGGTGGTCACGGGCCGGAGCTCCAAAAAATATGCCAATAGGAGAGCCGGGCGGTCCGGATAGTGAGATTTTTTTTGAGTTTGTCCAAGTAAAGCATAATCCTAAGTTTGGAAATAAATGTCATCCTAATTGTGATTGTGGTCGATTTTTAGAGATTGGTAACTCAGTTTTTATTCAATATATAAAACAGAAAGACGGATCATTTAAAGAATTGCCTAAGAAAAATGTTGATTTTGGCGGTGGATTAGAAAGGATTATTGCTGCTGTAAATAATGATCCTGACATATTTGTTCATGATACTTTTGCATCGATAATAAAAACAATAGAAGAAATTACTGGAAAAAAATATTCCGATGAGAACAATAAAAACCAGATAAGAATTATTGCTGATCATCTTAAGGCAAGTACATTTTTAGTCATCGATGGAGTAAGAGTTTCTAATAAAGGACAAGGATATGTCCTTCGTCGATTGTTACGCCGAGCTGCTGTAAAACTGTTTTTTTTAGAAAAAAAGATTGATAAAAAAGATATATTAGAGATTTGTAAAAGTGCTTTAAAATTATATGAAGGAATTTATTTTAATACAAAAAAAGATATTGAAAAAATTAATAAAGAAATTGGTCCAGAGATTTTAAAATTTACTAATACTTTAGAAAAAGGATTAAAAAAAGTTGAGGTAGCTAAAAAAGAAGAGATTAATGGTAAGTATGCTTTTGATTTATTTCAAACTTATGGTTTTCCTTTTGAAATTACTCAGGAATTAGTTTCTCACAAAGGAATAAAATTAGATAAAACAGAGTTTAATAAAGAGTTTAAAAAACATCAAGAACTTTCAAGAACAGCTTCAGTTGGAATGTTCAAAGGAGGATTGGCCGATAGAAAGGAACAAACATTAAAATATCATACAACAACTCATTTACTCCACCAGGCATTATTTGATATTTTAGGTAGTCAAGTTCGACAAGAAGGATCAAATATTACTTCAGAACGATTAAGATTTGATTTTTATTGTCCAAGAAAACCAACAGAAAAGGAATTGAAAAAAGTTGAAAAAGAAATAAATGATAAAATAAAACAAGAACTAGTGGTTTTTTATAAAATTCTAGATCGGAAAAAGGCTTTTGATTTTGGAGCTAAAGCTTTTTTTAAGGAAAAATATTCTGATAAAGTAAAAATATATTTTATTGGTCAAAATGAAAAAGATTTTGAACAAGCATATTCAAAAGAATTCTGCGCTGGACCCCATGTAAAAAACACCAAAGATATTGGTCAAATCAAAATATTTAAGTTTAAAAAAATTGGAGCTGATCTTTATCGAGTTTATATAAAATAATCTCAAGTTTTAAACTTTCTAATTCAAGAAGATCGGGTTAAATATTAAAGTATTTAGTATCTTGTATTTAGATACTATTTGTTTGGAGGTTTAAATTTAGAGATTAGGATTTTGGGTGATTTTATTAAGTATGATGATTCGAATCATCATACTATTTTATTTTAGTATTTTCGAGGTGTTTTGAGTTATTTATTGGAAAAAATGAGAGACAAATTAAAAAAATAAGCATTTGTAGTTGACAATTATTCAAATATCTTTTATAGTATTGAAATATGGTTAATTCTTCAAAAAAAACTACTAAAAAAACAGTCAAGAAAACTGTTATGGCAGAAAAAAAACCTGAGAAATCTCATCAAAACAAAAGTCGTCATGAACAACCAGTAATCAAAACATCTGGACCGTCGAATTTATTGGTTGTTTTGTTGATTGGAGTATCTTTTATTGCTGGTTATTTGTTTTTTAAAACTAAAAATCTTGAAGAGAAGAAAACAGTAAAACAAACAGAAACACAAGGAGAACAGGTTGAGTTGGTTAAATTATCTAGTTTAGTTAAAGAAATAGGGCTTAATAAATCAAAATTTGAAAAATGTTTATCAAGCGGAGAAACAGCCCCCAAAATAAAAGCTCAGTCAACTGAAGGTTCAAAAGGTGGAATTCAAGGAACACCAGGAAGTGTTATATATGATACAAAAACTGGTCAGACAAAGTTTGTTAATGGAGCAGTTCCGTTTGATACCTTAAGACTAGCTTTTGAGAATCTTAAAATGAATAAAAGAGATCCTAAAGAACCTATCCTTAGAGTTCAAGCGCCAGATTCTAGAAAAGATCATTGGAGAGGAAATAAAAAAGCCAGATATGTATTAATTGAGTACTCTGATTTTGAATGTCCGTTTTGTAAGAGATTCCATCCAACTGTTAAGCAGTTTTTAAATGAAAATAGTAATGTTGCCTGGGTTTATCGACATTTTCCTTTAAGTTTTCATAAAAAAGCTCAAAAGTCAGCTGAAGCATCAGAATGTGCTACAAAATTAGGAGGCGAAAATTCATTCTGGAAATTTAGTGACCTTCTTTTTAAAAACATGCCTAATGTAGATATTTCTTCCTAAATTAATTTAAGTAACTCTATAATCTAAGTAGTCTTTTTCTAAAACTTTTTAATAGCCATTATAATTGTTGTTAAGAGATGTAAAAAGACAGAAGTGATTTGATAGAATATATGTGCATGGGAATACCTTTAGCTGAAAAATTACGGCCGAAAAAACTAGAGGAATTTATTGGTCAAAAGCATTTGATTGGTCAAGGTAAGCCAGTTAGGAAAATGCTTCAATCTGGGAAATTGCTCTCAATTATTCTATGGGGACCACCAGGGTGTGGTAAAACTACATTAGCTCGTCTAGCTTCCTTATATACTAAAGCGAAATTTGTTTCGTTTTCAGCGGTGACAAGCAGAGTGGCTGATATAAGAAAAGTCATTGCCCAGGCAAAAGAAGATAAAAGATTTTTTAAAAGAGAGACAATTCTTTTTATTGATGAGATTCATCGATTTAATAAATCTCAGCAGGATGCTTTTCTACCTCATGTTGAAGATGGGACCATAGTTCTAATTGGAGCAACAACTGAAAATCCTGGTTTTGAAGTTAATGCTCCTCTTATTTCTCGCTCTCAGTTATTTATTTTATATTCTTTGACAAACAATGAGTTAAAAGAAATTATTAAAAAAGCAATTTTATTTTATCCAAAACACAGATGGAGTGAAAAAGCTTTAGAACATATTATCAAGAATGCCAATGGTGATGCAAGAGTGGCTATAAATGCGGTTGAATTGGCTGTTTCAATGGCTAAAAACATTACTTTAAAGATAGTTGAGCAAGCTATTCAAAAAAAAGCCATTTATTATGGTAAGAAAGGAGATAATCATTATGATACTATCTCGGCTTTTATAAAAAGCATGAGAGGATCTGATCCTGATGCCACCCTTCATTACTTGGCTCGGATGATTAAAGCAGGAGAGGATCCAATGTTTATTGCTCGAAGAATGGTTATATTTGCTTCGGAAGATATTGGGAATGCTTTACCAACAGCTTTGGTTTTAGCTACCTCCTGTATGGAGGCAGTTCATATGGTTGGTATGCCTGAGGCTAGTTTGATTTTAGCCCAGACAGCGACTTATTTAGCAATGGCAAAAAAATCAATTTCTTCGACAGTTGGAATTATGAAAGCCCTTAAAGATATAGATGAAATAAATATTGATCCAGTTCCTATTAATCTTCGAAATCCATCAAACAAAGTAGTCAAAGGCTTGGGTTATGGTCAAGGGCATGTTAGATATCCGTGGTTGGTTGAGAAAAAAAAAGTAAAATCTGCTTCTTCGGCGGATAAACAAGTCAAGGAAGAATATCTGCCAAAAAACTTAAGAGGTAAAAAGTACTATATTCCTGATTGGAAATAAAAAATAGGATAAATAAAACTTAATATGATTTCATTTAGTATAATTTATGGATATGAAGCAAAAAACACAAAGATTAAAAGGATTTCGTGATTTTTTATCAACTGAAGTGAAAGAAAGGCAGTGGTTGATTGAAAAAATAAAGAATGTTTTTGAACGGTTTGGTTATCAACCTTTAGAGACCCCGTCTTTAGAGTATGAATCTCTATTATTAGGTAAATATGGTCAAGAAGCTGATCATTTGATTTATAAATTTAGAGATAAAGGTAATAGGAAAGTAGCCCTTCGTTATGACCAGACTGTTCCTATGGCTAGGGTTATTGCCCAATATCAGAATAAATTAATTTATCCTTATAAACGCTATCAAATTCAGTTGGTTTGGCGAGCTGACAAACCTCAAAAAGGGCGTTTTAGAGAGTTTTTGCAATGTGATGCTGATATTATTGGGAGTACTTCTTCTTTAGCTGATGCTGAAATATTAGCTTTATACTTTGCCATATATAAAGAAATTGGTTTAGATTCAATAATCATTAAAATTAATGATAGAAAAAGACTAATAAAAAAAATAAAAGATTTTGGTGTTAAATCGGATTTAATTTTATCTGTTGTTCAAACATTGGATAAGTTAGATAAAAAGCCTCCTGAGGAAGTTTTATCGGAGTTGGAAAACAAAGGATTGTCATTGTCCATTGGGAAAAAACTATTAAATGAGTTGAAGGATGATCCTTTGCCGGAAAATCTAAAAGATATCATTAATTTAGCTGTAAAATTAGGTGTTTATAAAGACAGTTTTCAGTATGAACCAACCTTAGCCAGAGGACTTGATTATTATACTGGGATGATTTTTGAGGGAGTAATACCAGAGTATAAAATCGGATCGGTTGGTGGCGGAGGCCGTTATGATAATTTAATTAAAGATTTGGTTGGAATTGATATTCCTGGATTAGGATTTGGCCTGGGGTTTGATCGGACTTTAGAGGCAGTTAAATTTTTAGGAAAAATGCCTCAGTTTTTTTCTTCAGCTCAAGTTTTAGTAACAATTTTTTCTAGAGATTTTCTTTTTGATTCTTTAGAGATTGCTCAAAAATTAAGAGATCAAAATATTTCAGTTGAATGTTCTCTTGATTTGGATAAAAAACTTGATAAACAACTAAAATATGCTGATAAAAAAGGCATTTCATGGGTGGTCATTATTGGTCCAGAAGAAAGAGAAAAAAGTTTAATTACATTAAAAAATCTTAAAACAAGAACCCAAAAACAAGTAAAATTCAAGGAATTAATAACTTTTTTAAAATAAAAGAAAATTATAGATTATCAGAGATAATGTATATGGATATATTTCATGGCGAAAAATATAAAAAATATCTAAAAAGATTAATTGATATTCTGGGATCAATAATTTTAATTATTATTTTTTTACCAATTAGTATTTTAACTGCCATTGCTATTAAATTAGAGACTAATGGGACAATCTTGGCTGATGTGCCAAAAAGAATAGGAGCTAATGGGATATCTTTTAAAATGTACAAGTTTCGATCAATGGTTAGTAATGCCCATCATTTATTAAGAACTGACCCTCGATTTAAAAGTTTGTATGAAGAATATAAAAAAGGAAGCTATAAATTAAAAGATGACCCTCGAGTAACAAAAGTTGGTCGGTTTATTAGAAAACATTCTATTGATGAAATTCCTCAGTTAATTAATGTTTTAAAAGGAGATATGAGTTTAGTTGGGCCAAGGGCTTATTATCCAGATGAATTGGAAAATCAGCAAAAACAATTTCCTTTCACTCGAAAATCAGTCAGGAAAGTATTGTCAGTAAAACCAGGTATAACTGGTTTATGGCAAGTGTCAGGTAGATCAGAAATAAATTTTGATAAAAGGATCATAATTGATGCCGAATATGTTGATCAACTTTCTTTATGGACAGATTTGATTATAATATTTAAAACACCAATAATAATGATTACTGGAAAAGGAGCAATATAAAGTTATTGTGATATTATAAATTAATTAAATTTTATGAAAAGAAGAAAATTAAAAAAAATGAGAAAAAAAATTATTGTTTTACTTATTTTTATTTTTTTTGGATATTTTTTTCTTTTATGGCCAATATTAAAGATAAAAGCAAAAGCGAAAAAGGTTGAGTTGAGAGCTCTTGAATTAAAAAAAAGTTTTTCTAAAAACGACATTGATCTTTTAGAAAACGAATTGAACAAGTTTGCTAAAGAATACAAAGGATTAGAAAAAGAAGCGAAATCAGTTTACTGGACAGCCTATATTCCATTCTTGGGTTCATATACAAAAGATTTTAGAAATGGTATTGAATCAGGAACCTATTTGATAAAAGCTGGTCAGTTGTCATTAAAAGCGATTTCTCCTTATGCTGATTTAATTGGTTTTAAAAAAGGAGAAGGATCATTTATTGAGAAATCAGCTGAGAATAGATTACAGACAGCTGTTTTGACTTTAGATAAGGTTTTAGGGAATATTGATGAGATTTCAAAAAATCTTGCTCAAGTTGAGAAAAGAATTTCAAAAATTAATCCTGATCGGTATCCCAAAAAAATTGGAGATCAAGAGATTCAAAGTAAGGTTAAAAGCATAAAAGATCAAATTGAAGGTGTCTCAACATTGTTTGTTGATGCAAAGCCTTTTTTGAAAAAACTACCCGAGATATTTGGAAAAGACAATGAAAAAACTTATTTAGTCCTTTTTCAAAATGATAAAGAATTAAGAGCTTCAGGAGGTTTTCTAACTGCTTATGCTATTTTTAGGGTAGAAAAAGGAAAGATTAAAGTTGAAAGATCAGAAGATATTTATTCTTTAGACAATAGTATTCCAAAACATCCTAAAGCTCCTGACAAAATTCTTATTTACCATAAGAAGGTCAATAAATTTTATATAAGAGATAGCAATCTTTCTCCAGATTTTGTTGAGTCAATAAAACTTTTTCAATCTTTATATGAGAAAAGCTCACAAAAAGTTGATTATGATGGAATTATCGCCATTGATTCCAATGTTTTGGTTGATTTTCTAAGGATATTTGGTGATACAGAAGCTAATGGAGTTATATTTTCTGCTAAAAAAGATAAAAGATGTGATTGTCCTCAAGTTCTGTATAAACTCTTTGATATGGTTGATAGACCAACACCATATATTCGAGCAAATCGAAAAGGAATCTTAGGAGATTTAATGTTTGCTTTATTTTATAAAGCAATTGGTTTTTCACCATCTCGGTATTGGGGTAAATTATCTGAAAATATTTTCTCCAATCTTCAAAAAAAGCATATTTTATTATATTTTGTAGATCCAACGATTCAGAAATCAATAGAAAGGTTGAATTATTCTGGTAAAATACAAGACTTCCAAGGAGATTATCTTCATATTAATGATGTTAATTTTGCTGGAGCAAAATCAAACTTATTTGTTTCTCATTATATTACTTCAAAAACAGATATAGGAACGGATGGAACAGTAAAAAGAGAATTAATAATTGAGTATAAAAATCCTTATCATCACTCAGACTGTAATCTAGAACGAGGGAAGTTATGTTTAAATGCAACCTTAAGAGATTGGGTTCGAATTTATGTTCCTCAAGGAGCCAAGTTAATTAGTTTTAAAGGTTCAGAAAAAAAGGTCAAAGTTTATAATGATTTAGGAAAAACTGTTTTTGAAGGGTTTTTACGGGTAAATCCTCAAGGGAAAGCACAGATATCAATTACTTATACTTTGCTTAAAAAAATAAAAGATAAAAGTAATTATAAAATAAAGATACAGAAACAGCCTGGTACAGAAGGACATATGTTAAAAGTATATGTAGATAAAAGAAAAGTTTTTGATGGAAAGTTGGATAAAGACAAGGTGATTAAGAATAAATAAAAAAACGTTAAGGATTAAATTTCAAATGTTAAACCTTTTGATTCAGAGGTTAAAACTGGATGTTAAATTTAATATATAAAAACTTAAATATTAACTAAACAATGGAGAGTAAAAAAATTCTAAAGAAAGATTTAGGATTTAAAACTTATTTATGACTAGATATTTAAGAACAGAGGCGATTGTTCTAAAAAAGAAACATTTACTAAACAAAGATAAGTTTGTTACATTATTCAGTGAGAAATTCGGCAAACTTTTTCTTATTGCCAAAGGAGTGAAAAAAATAACTAGTCGTCGTCTTCCTCATCTGGAAACTGGAAATCTAATTAAAGTTAATATTTATAAAAGAAAGGATTATTTATATTTAAACAATACTTCTCTAATTTCTGGGTTTTATCAAATAAAACGAAATCAGAAAAAATATCAATTTATCTATAAAGGATTAAATATAATTGATAAACTACTGCCAGAAAATCAGCCGGAGAACAAGGTTTATAAACTAACCATAAAGTTTTTAGTTAATTTATCAAAAGATAAGATTTGCTCTAAAGATTTACAGTTATTTTATGATGATGTTTTTTATTTTCTTGGTTATGGACGAAAAAAAAGAGATCAATTTATGGTTGAAAATAATCTAAAATTGCTGATATAATTATCTCCATGGATAAAATTGTTTCTTTATGTAAAAGGCGGGGTTTTGTTTTTCCGACTTCTACAATTTACGGCGGTTTAGCAAACTCTTATGATTATGGTCCTCTTGGAGTTGAGATGCTAAAGAATGTTCGTAATTTGTGGTGGAAAGAATTTATTGAAAAAAGAGAAGATATGGTTGGTCTTGATTCCCAGATTCTTCTTCATCCAACTACTTGGGTTGCTTCAGGCCATGTTGATTCTTTTTTTGATCCTTTAATTGAGGACAGAATAACTCATAAAAGATATCGGGCTGATCATATTATTGAAGCTTGGTTGGAATCCAAAAAGGATAGAGAAAAATTTAAAGATATTGTGGTTGAAGACATGGATTTGGATGAAATGGCTACTTTTATTAAAAAAAATAAAATTAAAAGTCCAGAGGGGAACGAAGTAACATTACCAAGAAGATTTAATCTTCTTTTTGAAACAAGAATAGGAGCTGTAGAAGACAGTTCTTCAAAAGTATATCTTCGTGGGGAAACTGCCCAGGGGATTTTCAGTGATTTTAAAAATGTTCTTGATACAACAAGAATAAGATTGCCTTTTGGTATTGGTCAGATCGGAAAGAGTTTTCGAAATGAGATTACAACTGGTCAGTTTATTTTTAGAACTTTTGAATTTGAGCAGGCCGAGATTGAGTATTTTTTTGATCCCAAAACAACTGATTGGAAAAAAATATACAAGGGCTGGCAAGAAGCAATGATGAATTTTGTGACGAAAACTCTAAGAGTCAATGAAAAAAATCTTCGTTGGAGAAGACATACAGATAAAGAAAGAAGTCATTATAGTAAAGAGACTTATGATTTAGATTATAAATTTCCTTTTGGTTGGAAAGAACTTTGGGGATTAGCCTATCGGACCGATTATGATCTTAAACAGCATATGAAGTTTTCAGGCAAGAATTTAGAGTATACTGATCCTGAAACCAATAAAAAATTTATTCCTCATGTTGTTGAACCAGCCGTGGGAATTAATAGAATTTTTTTTATGGTTTTGGCAGACGCTTTTACTCAAGAAAAAAATAGAGTTTTCTTAAAGTTGTCTCCAAAACTATCTCCTTATAAAATAGCGGTTTTTCCTTTAGTCGCCAATAAAGAATCTTTGGTCCAAAAAGCACGCCAAGTTTTCAAAAAAATAAAAGAAGAACATCATACTTATTGGGATGATCGAGGGAATATTGGAAAGCGTTATCGTTATCAAGATGAAATCGGTACGCCCTATTGTTTGACTATAGATTATCAAACATTAGAGGATGATACAGTTACTGTTCGAAACAGAGATACGATGAAGCAAGAACGGGTCTCTATTAGTAAACTCAAAGAGTATTGTTCAAATTTCTATGAAAAATAATAAAATAATAGAGTATTTTAAAAAAAAGCCACAAAGATTAATTTTTTTTATATTAATTTTTTTAACAATAATTATTGGTTCTTGGATGGTTCTTTTTAGAGTAAAAACTCAAAAAAAACCAAAAAATCTGGTTCAAAATATTCAAGAGGAATCAGTTATCCCAACAATTGATAGTTCGGTTTTTGTTTCTTTAGAAAAATTAAAAGCAAAAGGAGAAGTTGTTTTAAAGATAAAAAATATTCCAAAGGGGACATCATCTGTTGAGTATGAGATTTCATACCAAACAAAAGGTCAGGGTTTTCAAGGAGTGATTGGAACAATTAAAGTAGATAATCAAACAGAGTATGAAAAAGAGATTACTCTTGGGACATGTTCTTCTGGACACTGTGTTTATCACCAAGTTATTGGGTCATTAAAGTTGACCTTGAGATTTTCAGGTGACTATGGTGAAAGGTTATTTGAAAAGAGTTTTGAAATTTAATTAAAAATAAGTTATATATATAGAAAGGAGGTGGTTATAAATAAGTGCCAAATATAAAATCAGCTAAAAAAAGATTAAGACAAAATGTTAAGAGGACGGAGAGAAACTTAAAATATAAATTGAGTTATAAGAAAATAATTAAGGATATTAAAAAAGAAGAAAATGAACAAAAAGCAATCAAGTTATTAAAAACAGCTTATTCACATTTTGATAAAGCAGCTAAAAAAAATGTTATTCATAGAAACAAAGCTTCAAGATTAAAATCAAAAATGTCTAAATTAATTTTAAAAAAACACTCCAATGAAAAAATATCTAATTAACTTAATTCCCCCGAAAGAACAGAGTTTTTTTGATCGAGTTGTTTATTTTTCTCTTCATTACTTGAGATATGTCTTAGTTATTACTCAAATAGTAGTTATTGCTGTCTTTTTTTTCCGATTGAAAATCGATCAGGAAATTGTTGATCTTGATGAGTCTTTTAAACAAAAAAAAGAAATTATTAATGTTTTTCAACCAATTGTTCAGGAAGGTCAAAAAACAAATTTCAAATTAACAGAAACAGACAATATTATTCAAGGTCAAGAAAACCTTGATAGTTTGATTAATTATGTTCTATCAAGATTTCCTCAAAGTTTTTATTTAAAAAAAATGGAAATAGAAGATGGGAAGATGTCTCTTATAGGATATTCTCTTGATTCAAGGACAATTAAGCAGTTTTACAATCGATTAGAAAAAGAAAAAAAATTTGAAAAAGTTGATTTAAAAGATATTAAAAAATCTATTGACGGATTTAATTTTTCTTTTTACTTAGCAGGATTTAATCCTTCTTTGGAAAAACAATAAATATGAGTAAAAAAAGGTTATTAAATAAAATTTTAACTAAAAAAACAAAGGATTATATATATCTAACCCTATTTTTTTTGATTGCTTCATTTTTTACTTTCTTTGCAATTAAACCTTCACTAGAAATTGCCTTTAGTCTTAATAAAAAAAAGATGGATTTGAAAACTGCTGATAATATGTATGAATCAGTTATTGTCAGCTTATTGGAGTTGCAGTCAAATTTAGAGAAGTACCGAAATGATTTAGTTTACTTAGATCAAGCAATTCCAATAAAAATAAGAATTTCAAGAGTTTTAAGCAATTTAACCAATCTTTTAGAGACAAACAATCTAACAGTTGATAATTTAAGTATTTCTAATCTAGAGTTAGTAAAAGAAAAGGAACAAAATAATCAAAGTTTAAAATCAGTTGCCATTAATCTCCAATTAGATGGTAATTTTACAGATTTCATTCAGTTTCTTAAAGGGATTCAGAACGAGCGTCGTTTAAAAGTTGTTAAAAAAATTGTTATTGATAAAGGAGGTAAAGATATTAGTTCAGCAACAAAAAGCGGTTCTTTAAAGATAAATTTACAAATTGAAAGTTATTTCTTATGAATCGAAAAGAATTATTGTTATTATCAGTCGGTGTTTTTTTAACTATTATTGCTTGGATAATAGCTGATATTTATCATATTAGACAGACACAGCAAGTTAAGTTTTCTACTGATATTATTAAAAAAGTAGATTTTAAGATAAAAAAGCAAATTTTTAATAAATTAAAAACAAGAAAAAATTAATGGCTAATCCAATAACTGATCTTTATATTAAAAAAGAGCCGAAAGTACCAACAATTTTTGCTGTTTTAGCAGTTTTTTTAGCTGTTTATGTTTTTTCGTCTTTTCTCTCAACTAATCCTTCTTTAACAAAAGCAGATTACAATGTTATTAAAAATGTTCAGATTACTAATCTTAGCCATAATCAAGTAACAATGATTTGGAGAACGGAAAAAAAAGAGAAAGGGTTGATTATGTTTGGAAAAACGAAAAAAACAATTAATAAATCTGTTTATGATGATCGGGATTTAGAAAAATCACCTCAGCCATACTATTTTCATTATGTGACAATAAAAAATATTCAACCAAATACAAAGTATTATTTTTATACTTTTAATGGTAAAAAAATAGGAAAAACAGAAAAAGGTGATCCTTTTAATTTTACTACCCCTTATCAACTCTCTCTGAGTAAACAAAGTCCAGCTTATGGAAAAGCAATTTTAGCCAATGGAAATGCTTTAGCCAATGGTTTAGTAATTATTTTTTTTGATAAAGGACTTCCTTTATCAACAATAACTAAAGAATCAGGTGAGTGGTTGATTCCTTTAAATTTAATTGTTGATAAAAAAAAGAAAAAACAGCTTTTTTTAACAGAAAAAGATAATATAAAGGTTGAGATAGCATCGGAAAAGAACAAGAAAACAATTATTAATACTGATATTAAAAATATTAGTCCATTGCCTCAAACAACAATTTTAGGCAAAAACTATAATTTTTCTCAAAATAAAAGTGTTTTGGCTACAACAACAAAAACAACTAAAGATGAAAATAATAAAAAAATAAGGATTTTATTTCCTAAAGAAAAGGCGATTATTTCAGAGACAATGCCTCTTATAAAAGGTATTGCTTTACCTAAACATAAAATAAATATTAAATTAGAATCTTCAAACCTAAAGATAAATCAATATCAAGTTGAGAGAGAAATAATGGCTGATGAAAAAGGATTATGGAGATTGATCTTGAGAAATGATTTATCTCCTGGAGAGTATAAACTTAATTTAATTACAAAAGATGAGTTGGGAAATGATATCAATTTAAACAGAATATTTAGTATTGCAAGAATTGGGGAAAAAGTTTTAGGAGAAGCAACAGGAGAAGCTGTTCCAACAGATGTTTTAACTCCAACA
>CAYTFR010000002.1:31708-46738 GCA_964437175.1 uncultured Gammaproteobacteria bacterium
CCAACACCAACATTTTATGTTTCTCCAACAACAACAGAACCTGTTTCTGGAGGTAATCTTAATCCGTTTGTATTAACAAGTGCTTCTTTGATAATTGTCGGTTTTGGATTGCTACTTGCATTTTAATAACAAAATAGAATATACTAATCTTTAGTATGGATATCTCAACTTTAGTTATTTCAGTTAATAAAATTAGTTTATTTGCCTTTTTGATTACTTTAGTTTTTTTAGGTTATGAACTGTACTTGATTAGGCAGGATAGACAACGGAGGGTCAAACCAAAAATTCCAGAATTTAAAGAGAAAAATATTTCTAATAGGAAACAGACTCAAGTAGTTATTAATAAGAGAAAAACTTTTTTTAAAAAACCAAGTAATTTATTAATTGGTCTTTTGATAATTCTATTAGTTGTTTTTGGATTAGTTTCTTTGTTGGGATTAAAGGCAAGTTCTTCTCAGGAAAAAGAATACTCAGTTGAACCAACACCTTTTATTCGGTTGATTTCTTCAAAAGGTTTAAATGTTTTTAATCAGAAATGGAAAGGATTAACAATAAAAGAGTTCCAAAATTTAAAATCTGGTGATAAAATTATTTTAGGAATTGACAAATCTGAGGTGAAAGATATTGACATGGCAAGAATTAGGGTTAATAAAAATTATTGGACAAAAAAAGATATGACTTCAAAATATAAAAAAGAGTTCAATGTTTTTTATTTAGAGTATACTATTAGTAGTCAAGAATCATCATTAAAAATTGAAGCCCAACTGCATTCAAAATCAGATGGTTGGTTAGGAAAATAAATTATGTTGGAAAGAATTAAAAGACACTTTATGACAATTCTTTTGGTTGGTATAGTGATGGTAATGATTTCTTCAATATTTTTTATTAGCTTTAAATTAAAAGAGACAAATCAATCAAGAGCATCAATTCCTCCAGTAAGGACAAAAGCGGCTCAAAAAACATATAGTAAAACCATTGCTTTAAAAAAGGCTGATGTTGAGCCAACAGAAGTTGTCCCAACAGAAATCAGTACACCAACGCCTAGTGAGCAGTTAGGTTTAGATGAAATAACAGAATCACCAACCCCAACAGAGATTATTATTGCTTATAATAATCCGACGATTACTGGTCAAGATGTTTTTGATGAGATGGCTTCAACATCAGCCTCACCTACAGGAGTTGAGAATCTTCCTGATGCTGGTTATATTGGTTATCCTTTATTAATTGTTGCTATCGGTGGTTTAATTATTTTCTTCTCTTTTATTTATTAAGTATTTGTTTGCTAAAGAAGAAATAGATCAAAGACAGTTTTTTATAATTTCAAAAAAACTTTCTTCAGATAAAGAAGCAGTCCCAACTAAAAAACCATTGATTTCCTTTGTTTCTAAATAATTAATTATATTATTTTCATTAACGCTTCCTCCATAGAGGAATGGTGTTTTGGGTTTAATGTTAAGGTTTTGTTTAATCTGTAAAACATTATCTACATCTTTGTTTTTTCCAGTTCCTATGGCATCAATTGGTTCATATGCCAGAAGATCAATGTTTTTTAAAACAAGGTCGTTTTCACCTCGAACGCAGTAGATTGTTTTTAAATTATATTTATTAGCTAGATTGACTTTTTTTTCTAAGATGTTAGAGTTTTCTTTAAAATAACGCCTTCTTTCACTATGCCCAAGGATAACATATTTAATTAATTCTTTAAGAGTATAAGCAGTTGTTTCTCCAGTATAACTTCCTTTTTCATAGATGGAAATATCTTGGGCTCCTACATGTAGATTAGGCAGATTGTTTTTTAGATAGGAATTAACAATAGGAATAAGGGGCAAAGGAGGACAAATAATGATTTTTATTTTATTCAGATGAAGGTTATTTATCAGTAAAGGATCAGAATTTAATTTTTTGAAAAAGATATTCAACCAGTTTTTTGCTTGAGAAAGATTTTTATTAGCTTTCCAGTTGGCAATAATGTATTTCATAGTATATTTTATAAATAAATTCAGATTTTTTAAATCTAAAATATTAAACGAGATAAACTTCTAATTTGTAATTTCAGATTCAGGACTTTTATTGTATTATTATAATCTATGAATGATAATATTTTCAAAGATCTTAATGTTCAACAAAAAAAAGCAGTGGAATCTGTAAAAGGATCTTCAATTATTTTGGCTGGAGCTGGATCAGGAAAGACAAGAGTTTTGGTTTATAAAGTTCTTAATCTGATAAATAACTATCAAGTCGATCCAGGATCAATGATAATGATTACCTTTACTAATAAAGCAGCTCAAGAGATGAAAAAAAGGATAGGAGTAAAAAAAATGGGTTATGTGGGGACATTTCATTCTTTATGTGCCAGGATTTTACGGATTGAAGGTCAGTTTATTGGTATTGGAAAAGACTATGTAATTTATGATCAGAGTGATCAGATAAATTTAATTAAATCAATATTAAAAAAAACAAAGTTAGAAAAAAAATATACTCCAGCTTATTATAGTCATCGGATATCAGAAGCAAAAAATCAGTTAATGACTCCTGAGGAATTTCAATCTGTATTTAGTCAATACCCAAATAATATTGTTGGTCAAGTCTATTATTTGTATCAGGCTGAATTAAAAAAAGCCAATGCTCTAGATTTTGATGATTTAATCATGAAAACAACAGAATTGTTTACCAAAGAAAAGCCTGTTTTGAAAAAATATCAAAATAAATATCGTTATATTTTTGTTGATGAGTTTCAGGATACTAATTATGCTCAGTATGTTTTGACTAAATTACTAGGGAAAAAATATGGAAACATTACTATTGTTGGAGATTTTTCTCAAAGTATTTATTCATGGAGAGGAGCGGAAATAAAAAATTTAGAAAAATTCCAAAAAGATTTTCCTAAAACAAAAGTTTTTTCTTTAGAACAGAACTACAGATCAACTCAGGAAATAATTAACTTTGCCTATAGAGTTATTTCTAAAAACCAGCTTCATCCGATATTAAATGTTTTTACAAAAAATAAAAAAGGGGAGAAAGTAAATTTTTATCAAGCAGGAAATGAACAAGATGAAGCATTGTTTATTGCTTCTCAAATAGATAGCATAGGGGTAGATTCATCTCCTCCTGGAACAAATTACGGACTTCATCGAGATGTTGAATCAGGAGCTATGGATTTTACTCGTGAGGATCTATATAATCAGTGTGCAGTTTTCTATAGAACCAACGCCCAATCACGCGTTTTAGAAGAGGCTTTTTTACATTATGGAATACCTTATCGATTAATTGGAGGAATTAGATTTTATGAAAGAAAAGAGATTAAAGATGTTTTATCTTATCTAAGACTTTTATTAAATCCATTGGATTCTGTAGCTAAGGAGAGAGTAATTAAGATTGGTAAACGTCGTTGGAAAGCCTTTAAGGAATTTTATCAGGAAACTAAAAATAATTTAGATTCAATACCAACGATAGAGTTAATAGATGGCATATTTGAAGCAACAAGATATTTATTATTGTATAATCCTGAAGAACAAGAGGATTATGCCCGTTTAGAAAATATAAAAGAACTTAAATCAGTTGCAATTCAGTTTCCAAAATTATCTGATTTGTTAGATCAGGTCTCTTTAGTTGAATCAGAGTATTCTGAAGGAGAAAAAAAGAAGAAACAAGGAGTGAGTTTAATGACATTGCATCAAGCAAAAGGTTTGGAATTTAATTATGTGTTTATAACTGGAGTAGAAGAAGGATTGTTGCCTCATTCTCGTTCTTCTGATGACCTTTTAGAGTTAGAAGAAGAAAGAAGACTTTTTTATGTTGGGGTGACAAGAGCAATGGAAAAATTGTTTATTACTTATACTAAACGAAGATTTATCTTTGGTCGGCGGATAGAGACAATAAAATCTAGATTTATAGATGATGAAGTTGAAGAAAGGCTTAGCTGGTAGTTTGAAAAATACCGATTAATTTATAAATATGTTAATTATAAAAAACTTAACTGTAAAGACTGGTAGGAAAACAATAATCAAATCAATGAATTTTAATTTTAAAAGAGGAAAGGTTTATGCCATTATGGGTCCTAATGGTTCTGGAAAATCAACCTTTGCTAATTCGATTATTAATCATAGAGACTATCAAATTAGTCCAGATTCTAAAATACTATTTAACAATAGTGATATCTCAAAATTAGGAACAGATAAGATTGCCCAAAAAGGAATTTTTCTTTCTTTTCAAACACCAGTTTCTTTATTAGGAATAACTACTTATCAACTTCTTCAAACAGCATCTAAAGGACAAAAAGATATTTTAGACTTAAGGAAAGAGATAAATAAGTATGGAAAAGAGCTGAAAATAGATAACAAACTATTAAATAGATCGTTAAACCACAAAATGTCTGGTGGTGAGAAAAAAAAGATTGAGGTCCTCCAGTCAGCAATAATTGATCCAAAACTAGCAATTTATGATGAGATAGATACAGGAGTAGATATTGATTCAATAAAATTAATTGCTAAATTTTTAAAAAAAATCAAAAAAGAAAAAACATTGATTTTAATTACTCACTATAGTCGAATTCTGCAATATCTAATGCCAGATAAAGTAATTGTTTTTATTAATGGAATGATAAAAAAAGTCGGTAGTTATAAGTTAGCAGAAGAGATTGAAAAAAAAGGCTACCAGATTGTTAATAGTCAAGAATAAATTTAAGACTTTGTTGATTGGGATAGTCAGGATTTGAGATTATTGTTCAAATAGGTGTTTGGCAATAAAATTACAATAGTCAAAATTTTGAGATTTGGGAATTATAAATACTAAAGATCAATGACTAAAACATTAAATTTAAACTTCAAGGATAAATATGGATTTTCAATGCCTCAAAAACATGTTTATAAGGCTAAAAAAGGCTTGAATGAAGAACTGGTTAGGATAATTTCTTCTATCAAAAATGAGCCAAGATGGATGAGAGAATTTAGATTAAAAGGTTATCAAATATTTAAAAAAAAATCATTGCCAAAATGGGGGCCGGATTTATCAGCAATTAAATTTGATGATATTTATTATTATATACGGCCCATAGATAAACAAGTTAATTCTTGGGAACAACTTCCTGAAGAAATAAAAAAAACATATGATCGAATAGGAGTTCCAGAAGCAGAAAAAGACTTTTTAGCTGGTGTTTCAGCTCAGTATGACTCTGATGTTGTTTATGATAGTGTAAAAAAAGAATTAACTCGTTTAGGAGTTATTTTTTGTGATTTTGATACTGGAGTAAAAAAATATCCAAAGATAGTAAAAGAATACTTAGGGACATTGGTTTCTTCAAATGACAATAAATTTGCCGCTCTTAATTCAGCTGTTTGTTCTGGAGGATCGTTTCTATATGTCCCAAAAAATGTTAAGGTGACAATGCCGATTCAGGCCTATTTTAGAATTAATGCCAAGAATTTTGGCCAATTTGAAAGGACTTTAATTATTGCTGAAGAAGGGTCTTATGTTCATTACATTGAAGGTTGCACTGCTCCAATATATGCGGTTGATTCTCTTCATGCAGCTGTAGTTGAGGTTTTTGTTAAGAAAAAAGCCAGAGTTAAATATACCTCAGTTCAGAACTGGAGTAAAAACATTTATAATTTAGTTACAAAAAGATCCCGAGTTGATCAAGAAGGATTTATGGAGTGGGTTGATTGTAATTTAGGGAGTAAGATAACAATGAAATATCCTAGTATATATCTTTCAGGTAATAAATCTCGGGGACAAGTTTTTTCAGTTGCTTTTTCAGGAAAAAAACAGCATCAGGATTCAGGAGCAAAAATATTTCATTTAGCCTCTGATACTTCTTCAAGAGTCATTTCTAAATCCGTCTCAAAAAACAGTGGAAGAACTTCTTATCGAGGATTAGTTCAAGTAATGCCTGGGGTGAAAAATGCACGGTCTTTTGTTTCATGCAATGCCTTAATTCTTGATGATAAATCGCGGTCAGATACTTATCCAAACATTAGAGTTAAAGAGGACAAAGTTTCAATTCATCATGAAGCAACAACAGAAAGATTAGAAAAAGAAAAAATTTATTATTTAATGTCCAGAGGTATAACTAGATCAGAAGCAGAGGGAATGTTAGTTAATGGGTTTATAAAACCAATTATTCAAAAATTGCCTTTAGAATACTCAGTGGAGCTGAATAGATTAATGGATTTAGAGATGGAAGGCGGAGTGGGATAAGCTGTCAAAGACAAACCACTTCAGAGGTGATAAAAACAATACAATGATGAAAGTTATAAATCTTAATAAGATAAAAAAGAACAAACTAGTTTTTGATAAAAAAGGTAAATATTTAGTTTTTTTATCTAATATTTCAGGAGAATTTCTTTTTGAAATAAAAGCAGAAAAAGTAGAGTTGAGTATTTATGGCCTTTTTTTTGGTAAAGGAAATGAAAAATATAACGTTTCTGTTAAACAGGACCATATTTTTCCAAAATCTAAGTCTAATCTTTTAATTAGAGGGGTGTTTTTTGATCAAGCTTCATTTAGTTATCAAGGATTAATCAGAGTTGAGAAAAAGGCTCAATATACTCAAGCCTATCAAGAAAACAATAATTTAATTCTTTCAAATAAAGCTTTTGTTAGTTCTCAACCTTTTTTAGAGATTTTGGCTAATAAAGTTTCCTGTTCTCATGGGTCAACAATCAGTCAGTTAAATAAAGATCAGATTTTTTATCTTCAAACTAGAGGATTAAATATTAATCAAGCAAAAGATTTGTTAGTTCAAGGGTTTATTAATAACCTGTTTGATAAAATTGAAGATGAGGTTGAAAACAAAGAATTGATTCCAATATCGATTTTAAAATTTCAGGATAGTTTAAAATCTTATTATGATTGATGTTAAAAAAATAAAACAAGATTTTCCTATTTATAATTACCATCCGGAGATTGTTTATCTTGACTCTACAGCAACTTCTTTAAATCCTAAAGTTGTTGTTGATAAACTAACAGAATATTATTATAAATATCCAGCCAATATTTTTCGAGGTTTATATAAAATATCTGAAAAAGCAACCAATGAGTATGAAGAAAGTAGAAAAGAAGTCGCTCGATTTATTAATGCTAAAAGCAAAGAGATAATATTTACCAGAAATACAACAGAATCCATTAATTTAATAACTTATTCTTTAGGTAAAAAAATTCTTCAAAAAGATGATGAAATTGTGACTTCAATTATGGAGCATCATTCGAATTTTGTTCCCTGGCAAGTCTTATCTTTGGAGAACAATCTTAAGTTTAAAATAATTAATTTAGATAGTCAGGGAAATCTTTTCCTAAAAGAAGAGACTGAAAACAAGTTATCTGCCAACTCAAACTTTAAATTATTAGAAAAAATAATTACCAAAAAAACAAAAATTCTGGCTTTAACTTATGTCTCTAATGTTTTAGGAACAATTAACCCGATTAAAAAAATAATTTCTAAGGCTAAGGAAATTAATCCTCAACTAATTGTTATTATTGATGCAGCCCAAGCGGTTCCTCATATTAAAATTGATGTTCAAGATCTGGGTTGTGATTTTTTGGCTTTTTCATCTCATAAAATGTTAGGTCCAACAGGGGTGGGAGTTTTATGGGGGAGATATGATTTATTAGAAAGAATGTTTCCATTTCAATATGGAGGAGAAATGATTCGAGAAGTTAGGATTAATAAAACAGTCTATAATAAACCTCCTTATAAATTTGAGGCAGGGACACCTCATATTGGTGGTGTTATTGCATTAAAAGAAGCTATTAGATATATCCAAAATATTGGCTATTCAAATATTAGACATCATGAGGAAGAAATATTAAAATATGCTTTTTCTCGATTAAAAGAAGAATTTCAAGCCAAAATTAATATTTTAGGACCTAAAGATGTTAAAAAACGTTGTAGTCTTATAGCTTTTTCATTTGATCAGATTCATCCTCATGATATTGGCCAGATATTAGATGAATCAAATATTTGTGTTCGGGCAGGACATCATTGTGCTATGCAACTTCATCATTATTTGGGACTAACAGCAACAGCTAGGGCAAGTTTTTATATTTATAACGATCAAGAAGATGTTGATAAATTGATTAATGGCTTAAAAAAAGTAAGGAAGGTTTTGAGGTGAGAATTTAGAGATTTGGCTTTATATTTTATGATTAAATCCTTTTCTATTTTTTATTTAATCTGTTTTGAATAAAAAGATTAAACATTTATATATGAAGATATGTCTTTATATCAAGAAATAATTTTAGATCATTATAAAAATCCGAGGAATTTTGGACGGTTGAAAAAAACATTCAAAACCATATTTTTAGAAAATCCTTTTTGTGGAGATAAAATAAATATGGATATTTTTATAGCTAAGGGGAAAATAAAAAAAATTAAGTTTAGTGGACATGGATGTGTTATTTCAAAAGCCTGTGCTTCAATGTTGACCGAATATGTTAAAAACAAATCAACTAAAGAGTTGCAAAAGTTGGATAAAGACTTTATTATTAATATGTTAGGAGTAAGTTTAAGTCCTAATAGATTAAAATGCGCTTTACTTCCTTTAGAGGCATTAAAAAAACTTACAAAGTCGTTTTAATTATTAATTATATAATTTATTTATGTCTGATCAAAAACTACATGATTCTAAAAAACCATCTGGACCAGTAAAAATTAGAAGTTTAAAGATGTGGGTTGATAGAGATCTTTGCATTGGAGCGGCAACATGTGTTGCTGTTGCTCCCCAGACATTTGTTCTTGATTCAGAAGCAAAAGCTATTATTTTAAATACAGCTGAAAAAGAAAGTGATAAAACAATTGTTGAGTCAGCAAAATCATGTCCGGTAGCAGCAATATTTATTGAGGATCAAAACGGAAAAAAAATATTTCCTAAATAATATTTTATGAATAAACTAGTTTGGAAGATTGGTGGAGAAGCAGGATTTGGTATAATGACGACAGGTCTATTGTTTTCAAAACTAGCTTCTAGATCAGGATTTTATGTTTTTGATTATGTAGAGTATCCTTCATTGATTCGGGGAGGTCATAATACTTATGAGGTTGTCATAGATGATAAGGAAGTTTGGGCGACTAAAAAAGAAATAGATATATTAGTTTGTTTAAATAAAGAGACTTATAGACTTCACAAAAAACGGCTTCATAGACAAAGTCTTGTTCTTTATGATCATGACGAATTTGAATTAGATAATAGCCAAGAGATAAATATTGACATTCCATTTGAAAAAATCATTAGAGAATATAAAGGAAAAGCAGTTATGAAAAATATAATTTCATTAGGAGCGTCAACCGCATTGTTGGGTGAAGATATTAAACTTCTTTACGCTATTATATTAGATAAATTCGAAAAAAAAGGAGATAAAGTAATTGAGTTTAATAAAAAATTTGCTAAAGCAGGTTATGATCATGTAAAAAAGAATTACAGCTGTCAAATAAAGAGAAAACTATTAAAACCAGTTAATTCATCAGTAAAAATTGTCGCGACAGGGAACGAAGCTTTTTCTTTGGGAGCTGTAATGGCTGACTGTCGATTTTATTCTGCTTATCCAATGACACCAGCTTCATCAGTTTTGACAACTTTAGCCAAATGGCAGATGACAACAGGAATGGTTGTTCGGCATTCAGAAGATGAGATAGGAGTAATTAACAATGCGTTGGGAGCTTCTTTTGCTGGAGCGCGGTCAGCAGTTGGTACTTCTGGAGGAGGATTTGCTTTAATGGTTGAATCAATTTCCTTAGCTGGGATGACAGAACTACCAATAGTTATTTTTTTAGTTCAAAGACCTGGTCCGGCAACAGGAATGCCAACATGGACAGAACAAGGAGACTTGCTTTTTGCGGTTTATGCAGGGCATGGAGAGTTTCCTAAAATTGTTATTGCTCCAGGTGATGTGGCTGAGATGTTGGAAATGACAATCAATGCTTTTAATTTGGCTGATATTTATCAAACACCAGTCATTATTATCTCAGACAAATTTCTTTCAGAATCCCATAAAAATTTTGATAAACAAATAATTGATCGATTAAAAGTTGATTATAAAGTTAATCGAGGAAAAACAGTTTTTAAACCTATAACAAAGCCTTACTTAAGGTATAAAGTAACCAGTGATGGAATTTCTGAACGATTAATACCGGGTGTTAATGGGTATTATTATCAAGCAAATTCATATGAACATCTGGAAGATGGTCATACTTCTGAGGAGATTAAAATACGAAAAGAGCAACTAAACAAGAGGAATAGAAAAATAAAAACATATTTAAAGAATGACTTTAATTTACCAAAAATATATGGAAATTTTAATCAAGCTAAGATTGTTTTTGTCTCTTGGGGAAGCACAAAAGGATCAATTATTGAAGCTCAGACAATCTTAAAAAAACAGAATATAAAAACAGCTTTTATTCATTTTACATATTTACATCCTTTAGATAAAAAAAAGGTAGTTGGTCTTTTTAAAGAAAAAAAGAGATATATATTGATTGAAAACAATTTTTCTGGACAATTTGGAAAATTACTTCAACAGGAAACAGGAGTTAATATTAAAGAGAGATGGTTAAAATTTGATGGTCGACCTTTTTGGCCAGAAGAGATTGTTAAAAGATTAATCTAATTATTCTAGGACTAAGAAAATTAGGGATTTTAACAGTGGAAAATTCCACTTAAGATTTTATAAATTAACTTGAAAATATGTCATTAATTCAAGATCTTTCCGGTTACGATCCAACTTGGTGTCCTGGTTGTGGAAACTGGGGGATAGGTGTCTCATTGAAATCAGCTTTAGTGAAATTAGGGTATAATCCTTCTTCAGTAATGATTGTTTTTGGAATCGGCTGTTCTGGAAACATGAATGATTTTGTAAATGCTAATGCAATTCATAGCCTTCATGGAAGATCAATTCCTAATGCAATTGGAATGAAAATAACAAACCATTCATTGCCGGTAATAGCTGTTGTTGGAGATGGTGATTGTTATGGAGAAGGTGGAAATCACTTAGTTCATGCTTGTCGTGGTAACCATGATATTACAGTTATTGTTCATGACAATAGAGTCTATGGTTTAACTACAGGACAAGTAGCTCCAACAGCCCAAAAAGGAACAAAATCAAAATCAACTCCTCAAGGAATAATTGAAAGATCTTTAGATCCTTTAGTTTTGGCTCTATCACAAGGAGCTAGTTTTGTTGGTCAATCATTTACAGGAGATAGCCATCATTTAACAGAGATGATTGTAAAAGGAATAAAACATAAAGGATTTTCATTAATTAATGTTTTACAGCCATGTGTGACTTTTAATAAAATTAATACTTATCAATATTATTTAGAAAGAGTCTATAAATTAAAAGATGAGGATGATAAAACAAATTTTGAAAAAGCTATTTTGTTGGCTGTAAAAAGCTTTAAAGAAGACAAATTCCCTTTAGGAGTAATCTATCAAGAAAAAAAACCGACCTATACTGATTGTCTTCCTCAAATTAGTCAAAAAACTCTTATCGGAAAAGAGAAATTTAATGATTTTGGATTGTTAGTAAAGGATTTTATTTGAAGTAGTTGACAATTAGCAGAATTTGTGCTAAACTGCTAAAAATTATGACATTTTTAATTGGAACGCCAGAACAGTCTGTTTTCCCTATTGTCGCCGTCAGAGATGGAATTGTTTTTCCAGGAACAGAAAGCGTCTTGATTTTTGGTCGTAGGAAAAGTGTAAATGCGATTAATGAGGGATTGAAGAAAAATAAAACTATTGTCTTAGTGATGCAGAAGAGCTCGTTAGATGATAATCCATCAGAAGAAGGACTTCATAATGTTGGAGTGATTGCAACAATTGAAAAAAAAGTAATTGGAGAAAAAGGAGAAATAAGCGCTTTAATAAAAGGAAGAAAAAAAATTAAAGTAACTAAATTCCTTAAACAAGAACCATATTTTGAAGGTGAGGTTAAAGAAATTAAGGATGTTGTTGAAAAAGATAATGAGATTAAAGCAATGGTTAAACATATTTCTTCTCAAGTTAAACGGGCTATTAATTTAGGGAAAGCAGTCGATTTTACCTTTCTAATGAATATTTTAAATATTCATCTTCCTATTGATTTTTCTTATCATATAGCAATGATTTTAGATCTTAAGCCCAATGAAAGACAAGGATTGCTTGAAGAAGTAAATCTTAAGAAAAGATTAAAAAAAGAAGTTGAGTTTGTTAATCGGGAAATAAAAATTTTAGAGATTGAATATAATATTTCGGCTAAAACACAGAGAAAATTTGAAAAGGGAATGAAGGAAACTTTCTTAAAAGAAAAGATGAAAACAATTGAAGAAGAGTTGGGAGGAAAAAATGGGAGTAAGGAAATTCAAGAATACAGACAAAAAATCAGAAAAGCAGAGATGCCGGAAAAAGTTGAAAAAAAAGCGATCCAAGAGTTAAAAAAGCTTTCTCAGATGTCTCAATTTAATCCAGAGGCTTCTTATATAAGAACTTATCTTGATTGGTTAACTGAATTACCATGGAGTTTGTCAACAATAAAAGATGTTAATATAAAAAAAGCAAAAAAAGTATTAGATAAAGATCATTATGGATTAAAAAAAATTAAGGAAAGGATCTTGGAATATTTAGCGGTTATAGAGTTAAAGAGGAGAAAAGAAGAAGGACAAGAAAAAAAGAAAAATAAAGAAAAAAAACCATATCAACCAACAATTCTTTGTTTTGTCGGGCCACCAGGTGTAGGTAAAACATCTTTAGGAAGGTCAATAGCCAAGTCATTAGGTCGAGAATTTGTAAAGATGTCGTTGGGTGGAATTCGAGATGAAGCAGAGATTAGAGGTCATAGACGAACATATGTTGGTGCTTTACCCGGCCGAATTATTCAAGGAGTTAAACAGGCTGGAGCAAAAGATCCAGTTTTTATGCTTGATGAGATAGATAAGGTGGGTAAAGATTATAGAGGAGATCCTTCAGCTGCTTTACTTGAGGCATTAGATCCTGAACAAAACAATTCTTTTTCTGATCATTATTTAGAGGTCCCGTATGATCTATCTGATGTTTTTTTTATTACAACGGCTAATATTTTAGATACAGTTCCGAATGCTCTTTTGGACAGATTAGAAGTAATTCATTTTGCTGGATATACTGAAGATGAAAAGTATCAGATAGCTAGAAAACATTTGATTTCCAAGCAGTTAGAAGCTCATAGTTTATCTTCTAAGGATGTTAGTTTAACAGATGGCGGATTAAAAACAGTTATTCGTCGTTATACTCGGGAGGCAGGTGTTCGAGAGCTTGAAAGACAGATTGCAACAATTTTTAGAAAAGTGGCTAGGGAAATTGTAGAAAAAAAAAGGAACTCAAAAAAAGTTTACATTTCAGATGTTTCAAAGTTTTTAGGTCCTTTTAAATACTCTTCTCAGATGATTGAGGAAAAAGATAGTATTGGTATTTCTACTGGATTAGCTTGGACTCAAGTTGGAGGAGATATTTTATTTATTGAAGTAGCGATTATGCCTGGAAAAGGCCGTTTAACTTTGACAGGACATTTGGGTGATGTAATGAAGGAATCATGTAAAGCTGCTTTATCATATATTAGATCTCGATGGAATGTTTTTGGAATGACAGAGAGTTTTTTTAGTAAGATAGATATTCATGTCCATGTTCCTGAAGGTGCAGTTCCTAAAGATGGTCCTTCAGCAGGAATAGCAATTACAACGGCTATGGTTTCAGCTTTAACCAAGATACCGGTTCGAAAACAGGTTGGAATGACTGGAGAAATAACATTGCGTGGTCGAGTATTAGAGATTGGGGGAGTAAAAGAAAAGATTATTGCTGCTCATAGGGCCGGAATAAAAACAGTTATTTTGCCAAAAGATAATAAAAAGAATTTAGAAGACATTCCTAAACATGTATTAAAGGATCTTAATTTTGTTTTTATTTCTCATATGGATAATGTTTGGAAAACAGCTTTATCTTTTTCTGATAAAAAACTTAGTTTAAGTTCTTCAGTTAAACAGTTTGCTACATTAGTTAAAAAAGGAAATAACCCTGATAAAAAAACAAACTAATTAACTAGATTACATTAAATGTGACCTTTTAAAAAATATGGGAAGAGTTATTTTAGTTGATGTCAATCTATTGATGGTGTTGGGGTAAGTTTTGGGCCCAAAGATTGTTTACAAGAAACCTTTTTTTCTGTTCCTTTAATAAAATATTCTTTTCGCCCAAAGTAACAGACTTTTTGGATAACATCTTCTGGTTTATTAAACCAATCATTTTCTCCTTGATAGTTTTTTAATAAATAGGTCATGATCTGATTCCAAATTGGTGAGGCGCCAGTAATTCCAGAGGTTAAGTATGGATTCATCGGAGTATTATTATTGTTTCCTACCCAAACAACAACTAAAAAATCTGGAGTATAGCCAATGGTCCAGTTATCCCTTTTATTATTACTGGTACCGGTTTTTACCGCCACTTTATAATTAGGAATTTCTAAAGCTGATTTTTTTCCAAAAGCAGGAATTCTGGCAATGTTGTCTGAAAGGATATCAGAGATTATAAAAGCAATTCCTTGATCAAGAACTTTTATTTTTTTGGGTTTGAGTTGATATAAGGTTGTTCCATTTATATTTTGAATAGAAATAAAAGGATTAGAATTAATTCGAGAACCTTGGTTGGCAAAGACTCCAAAAGCAGTTGCCATATCTATCATTTTTACTTCAGCTCCTCCTAAAGTAAGGGAAAGACCGTACCTTTCAGGTTGATTCCAGGTTGTTATACCTAATTTTTGAGCGTGGTTAATAAAATTTCTGACCCCAATAGAGTTGAGAACTTTAACAGCTGGAATGTTATAAGAGTTGGCTAAAGCATATCTAAGGAGAACTCGACCATGATATTTACTATCATAATTGACTGGTTTGTATGGTTTAGAACCAGGAATGTTAAAAGTAATTGGTGAGTCATTAATTATATTGGCTGGTGTGTAGCCTTTTTTAAGAGCTAAAGAATACATTATTGGTTTAATAGAGCTACCGGGTTGGCGAAGAGCAGTGGTAACATTAAAGGC
>CAYTFR010000003.1:0-42561 GCA_964437175.1 uncultured Gammaproteobacteria bacterium
AAATAAAATTTCTATTATTCTTATTGACTTTGGTCTGTCTTTTCGTTTACAATCAGATTATGCTTCAATTCTTGAAAAAAATTATCAATATCAGTCAAAAAGTCTTAATTGTTTTAGCGGTTTACTTTATTGTTTTTTTTCTTTTTGTCTCTTTTACTTCAAAAAATAAATCAAAAACAACTCTTGATCCGATCAAAAAGAACCGTCAGCAAATATACAAAATTATTAATGATCCTAAATTACAAACAACAACAAAAGGCAAAATCACGATTCAAGTCTATAAATCAATTATGTGTAGCCTCGTTGGTGAAGCTTGTACTAATAATCCTCAAGATGGTGATAAAAATTTCAATCATAGCCTTTTTGGACAAGGAGCAAAACTATTATCCGCTACCTATATAAATCCACCTGCTTCAGGAATTTATTGGGCTTATTCTGGATTAGCCAAGTCTGGTTTTATCCCCAAGATCTACGCCTCAGGAATTGGCTTCTCATCAATCTCTCCCCTCTCAAATATCTGGAATGCTTTTCGCAATATCTCTTATATGATCTTAGTAGTTATTATTATAACTATTGGTTTTATGATTATGTTTCGAATGAAGCTTAACCCTCAAACTGTTATCTCTGTAGAGAACTCTCTTCCCAGAATTGTCTTTAGCTTAATTTTAATTACTTTTTCTTTTGCTATTGCAGGCTTTTTAATTGATCTGATGTATGTCTTTATTATCTTGATTATTTCTATAATTGGGCCACATACAGGAAAACCAGTTGATGATCTAAAATTACGTTATCTTCAAGCCGGAGTTAAAGAGATTTTTTGGAGTTTAACAGGCAAGGACTTATTAAGTAAAGGATCACTCCTTGGCATATCTAATGCATTGTTATATAGTATTCCCGAATTAAACTGGATTATTAGAATTATTGGAAGCGCTCTTGGTGTCACTCTTTTATTTCCAACATTAAACAAAACAGTTGGCTGGATCATCAGTCAATTATCCTCGATTGAATTCGGTGCAGAGTTAATCGGAAAAATTAGTAGTTTTGGTTTGTTTAAAGGTCTTGTAGGTGGAACAGCAAAAAGTGCCCTAATGGGTATTGCTCTTGTTATTGGTACAATTATGATATTTCCCTTTATTCTTGCTGGCATTATCTTTTTAACCCTTGTCTTTATCTTTTTCAGAATTCTTTTTCTTCTTCTATCCTCTTATGTAAAAATAATCTTGCTGATTATTATTTCCCCTCTTTATTTAATGTTGGAAGCAATTCCTGGGATACCTGCTTTTTCCAGCTGGTTTAAAAACTTGTTGACTGAAATAATAACCTTTCCCCTTGTTATTGCTATCTTTCTTATGTCAGCAGTAATTATCAATAGTGCTTCATCAGGAGATATCGGTCGATTCCCTTTTCTTTTCTCCTTACAACCTGAACACTTTTCTTTTCTAATTGGGGCTTGGATTTTATTTATGACTCCTGATTTAGTAAAATTAGCTAAACAACTTATTTTACCAAAACCTTTGCCTTTACAAGCAGGAATAGGAGCTTTCTTTAGTGGAACCAGCACTGGGATTCAAACTGGGTTAGGAGAAGTCTCAAAATTTGCGACTCTAGCCCCTTATTATAGTCCTTTAGGCGGGTTGTTAAGTAAAATTCCCGGGTTTGATTTTAATCCAAATCCACCAAATAAACCTAAAAAAATATTTAAAACTTAATAAAAGACTTCTTCTAACTAACCTCAACTTAACCCTGGTATCTTCAAAACATCAACTCCAATTAACTTTAAGATAAAAACAGCAAAGATAATTAAAAGCAACCCCAAAATACATGAAGTTAAGTATTCTTGAGCCTTTTTTATTTTTTCTGGATTACCTTTTGATGTCTGTAAAATAAAGGCTGAATAAATAATACAGAAAAAAGCAATTAATCCGCCAAGTTTTACTCCCCAGCCTAATAAATAACTGGTAATAAAACCTTCTATATTTAAAGGGATACAGCCAAAACCTGACCAAAACTTAGTCTGCTTCATACAATTTAGACATGAGTTTAACTGATCAGTCCCCTTAACATAATTGATACACATCTCAGTTAACTTTGGAATAATCTTTGATGAATCATCAACCATACAAATACAACCACCATTCTTTGGATCCTTCTGAGGATTTCCATTAAAACATTGAACTGAATATTTTTTTTGAAGCTCTTGGAGTCCTTTTTCTTTTTGATCCAATTCTTTGAGCTTCCCATTTATTCCTGGAATAAGACCAAATAATTTGTCAGAAGGAGTTTTAACAAAAGTAACTGGTTTTTGAGAACAGCATTTATTACCTTCATCTTTTGCATAAGCATTACCACAGTTTAAATTAAAATTAGAGGTAGACCCGGCAAGAACTGGATTATATAAACTAAATAAACCAAAAAACGCTGTAATTAATATAAGAAATACTAATACTTTCTTCATAAATTAAAATATAACATAAACTTACTATTGAGTCTCATCTTCTTTCTGGGCTGCATACATCATAGCCAGCATAATTAAAACAATAACCCCGCCAATAAGGGGAATGTATTTCTCAACAAACCGCCAACCCGGAGTTACTTTTAAAGCTTTTTCAACCTGCCTCATATGGATCTTATTTTCATCAAAGATTGGTTTCATAAGGCCAGGAATCTTTTTCCCAAAAATTTTTACAGGTTCATATCCTTTAATCCTTTTTTCATCAAGATGAATATTACATTTATTACCTATTGTTCGAGCTAAAACCCAAAGCATTTCTCCATCAAGAGCAGTTGTTTTTCTATCATGAGCCTCTTTATAAGCATCTGTTAACAAACTCCCCTGAGTCCCAAAAAGTCGCCTCGAAAAATTTTTTAATGGCCCGCCTATAAAAGGAGTTCTATACTTGTCATCTAACCCTAACATCCTACCTAAAAATATTGACCAATAATTGGCTAATTCATCCGCTGCCCATTCCTTACCAACATTTTCTGCATAAGCTTGAGTAAATTCATAAACATCTTTAGCAACTGTTTCATTAACTGCTTTTTCAAACTCTTCTATAGAATTATAACTACGTTTAATTAGCTCAGGAATAGACCGATTCATTATATTTTTAAACGCGTCATTCATTTTTGTCATAACAATATTACTTTCCCCCAACCAACGGGCAGCCAACCTGTCTCCGCCTTGCTGTAAGAAAAATTCATGAAAATCAAAATCAAAACCACCAATTAGATTTTCAAGCATCCCCATATTTTGAACCATTAAATGAGAATATCTTTGAGAAAGTGTTTCTTTATATTTTTCTTTATGTTTGTTACGTGACCAACGATCACTCTCTAAAAACTCCCGATAATCTCCTAATAACTCCTTTAAAACTTCAAAATAGTAATCATCACTAATATCAGAAAGTTTATACTCAACACCTTGTAATTCTTGTACTCCTTCATTTGTTTTATATTCTGAAAAAATTCTAATTACCTCATCTCTAACACTCTCTAGATCATCTTGAGAAAAAATATAATCAAAATTTCCTTGCTCTTTTTTTATGTTCCAGACCCTTTTTTCTGCCATAGATAACGCCGAGATAAAAATAGGCATAAGATGACTTTTAATCATCTCTGGAGGATAATCAGAAAATTTATTGTTTAGGACACTGACTATTCTATCTCTAACTTTTTCTTCATTTTGTGGCGTATGCTCACGAGACTCAATCCCAATAAAAACTGAAGGATAAAGTTTTAATAATCTGTCAAAAATATAATCAGCATATAATCCTTCTTTTAATTTTTTTTTCTGATTTTTGGTTAGTTTTTTATTTGGATCATAATCAGGTAAGTAATGTTTAAAAACACTATCTTGAAGATTATCTAGATCAATATTAGAAATATCATGGCGATAATCTGCTTCTTTAATAAAGAAATCATCAATAAATGTTTTAACAGCATAAAGACCAACTCTTTTTAAATTCTGCATTGTCTTATCAAAATCAATAATCAGTTCGTTTGTTCTTGGATCCCTCTGTTCTGAAAAAACCAATAAGCTTCGATATTGGAAAAACCTCCACCCCCCCCGAATAAAAATATCAATCCCATGCCTTTTAAAATAATCAGCCATGATTACACTTTTATCTTGAAAATCAGCTAGCCAATCACTTCTTCCTCGCCAAAAAGCATCTTCACTTTCCTTGGCAATTTTGTAAACATCAGCATGACTAAAAATTTCAAACTGAATATCGTTTAAATCACGTGGCGCTGGAGTATATATTAGTTCTTTTAAAAAATTAGGCAAACCATATCTTATTTTTGATAAAGCAAGATCTAAATGACCACTTGTTTTCTCATATCCTTTTTTGTTTATTCCAGTAAAAGCACCTTCTGTTTCATATCTTTCAACAACTGGCTCACCATTTTCAATAAGGATATTTCCCTTCTTATCTCTTTTATAAACAACCTTTTTATCTATAGGCATTTTTGAAGCACTTAATACTGCCCAAAATTCACCAGTCACTCCTTTAGAAATTGCACTTGACATCCAAGTCCGCCTTACCATCTTAGATTTTTTTTCAGAACTACAATTAGTCATTGCCAACAACTGATATAGAGTTCGCTTTTCAGTTGAGTCTAAACCAGTAAGAAAATCTGATTTTCCAAAAGTTGTGGGAACAACCCGCATATTCTCACCCATCTCCTGCATTAATGAAGTCATATATAATTCATAAGCTTGAGCTAAGTATGGATCTTCTTGAAATAATAAATCAATATCCGCGATTGATAAATGTTCAGCATAACCTGCCAACTGCTCAAAATTTCCTCCAAACTCAACCATATAATTAACATTATGTAAAAACTCAGTAATGCTTCTTAACTTCACCATTCGATGGACTAATGTCCTTTCTAAAGCCTCTGCCAATGGGACCTCAATGTCTTTTTTTATATAAGTTAATCTTGATGTCCCTCCTTCAGGGGTTTGACCCTCTTTAAATGTATCTCCAGTATCAGTAAAATCCCAAAGTTTAACTGTTTGTTTTAATAAATGTTCATCTGGTAAATTATGAGTCTGTCGCCCAAGTCTAGAAATGGCTTGAATCAAGAGATCATAAACATGTCCTTCATACATTGGATTAAAACTTCTTTGGAACTCTTGTTGAGGATTAAGTTCAACAATTTCAAACAATTTTTCAAAAATATCTTTTACTAAGATATAAAACTCATCCCAGTTAATTGTTCCATCAGTCTTAGTGAATTTTACTTCTATCAATTTCGCAAATATATCAATATCATCCAAACCTCTTACTAATTTCCACTGTTCATCAGTAAAAATATCTCCTACCAAGTGACGAATTTCTGCTTCTAAGGTGTTTTTACTATAATTTAAAGATTTAAACTCTTCATCTAATAATTTGAAAACCTCATCTCCATGATCAATTAATGACTCAGCTGTTGATTGATCTAAAATTCCTTGGGCCTGATATCTCAAAACAGTTGATTTAAAATCAGACAGACTTTTTACTCTAGCTTTATTAAGCTCTTCTAAAGTTTTCAAATCAGAATCAGGGGTCCCAGTTAAATTTAAAAACTTGTTTTGTAGGTCACCAAGAATATGTTCTTTTTCTTTCTCTAAAAGATGATTAATATGTTGTTCTTTTTCTGAAGGAGAAAAATCTTCTAAACCGCTTAATTCATCCGCATATTTTTCCTTAATATCACTTAGGGAGATATTAATATTACTAGGATCTAATAATCCTTTTGTCTCACGACCTCTCTCTTGAGAACCCATGACTCTATTAGCAATATCACTAAACTTTTTACGTAACTTTTCCCTATCTTCTTCTCTTAAGAAATCTTCTTCTTCAACTTCACTCCCTTTTTTTAACCTCTCAAATTCTTGACGTTGATTCTCATTTAGACCAAATGTCTCTGCTTTTTCTTTAAAACTTATAACAATTGTTTTAAATAAATTGCTATTTATATATCTCAAATTAGAGATATTTTTTAAAGCTGAGATCAATCGTTCGCTAGTGTTTAACTGATTCTTGATCCCCTGATCAAGTAAATAATAAATATAACTGGCAGAAGCATCAGTTACTTCATCTTTAACTTTGTTAACTAACTCATCAATTACTTGGGCACTAGAACCTTCTAATGGCAACTGACCTTCTTCTATGGCTTTTATTGTCTGCCGAACAACCCCCTTTATTTGAATCGCTTCATCTGTTTCACAAAGTGATTTAAACATCTCATCAGACAATTCTCCTTCATTAGCTTTTATTTTATCAGAATTATCTTCAATAGAGTCTCTTATTCCATTAGCACTTGTTTCTACTTCACTAAATTCTCTTAATAATTCCTCAACTGTTTCCGGCGTTTCTTGCCCTTCATTTGTAACTCCTTTCGAAGGATCTGTTTCTTTTACCATATATAAATTTTACCATTTAAGTTGAAAAATAACAGTTTTAAAGTCTTTTTGGAGAATGTTGTCTATTTAGTTTTGAAATCTTAAGACAACCTTTGTCTAACCTCATAGGTTAGAATAGGTTGAAAATCAAGAAGAAGAATTTAAACAATTTATTTTTTTTTAAAAATTGTCACCATTGGCCATAGAATAAAGATTGAAAGAGAAGATGTTTTTAAAAACTCCAGTAGACTACCACAGTTTAAACATGAAGATCGAGTTATGGAGTAATATAATAAATCAAAAATGACAACTGCTGGTAAAAATATTATTAATATAATTTTATTCAACCTCTTCCTCATCCTTTTTAATATCAATTACTAATTTTTTTTCTCTTCCCTCCCCAATAGAAAATGATTTAAGATCAGGATAATTAGCGCTAATAAACTCATGAACGATCCTTCTTTCAAAACTATTGAGATCGTTTAAATAACAAGACCTGTTCTCTTCTTTTGTTTTTTCAGCAAACTGTTTAGCTAAATCTTCTAATTTCTCTTTTTGTTTTTCTCGATAATCATTTATATTAACTAAAAGAGAAACTGATTCTCCAAATTTCTTATATAGAATTACTTCTAAAATTTTTTGAACCGCTCTTATTGTCCCGCCTCGCCGACCAATAATTGTTGATGCTTCTTCTGTTTTAATTGTCACTTGATAAATATTATCTACTTCTTCCACTTCTACTTCAAAAGTATTAATCATTTTTTCTAATAACTCTTTAATCTCTGTTTGAATGGTTTGTTTTTTATTCATAATTTTAATTTTTAACTTTTTTTTCTTTATACTGGATTATACTAAAAATAGAAAAGATATTCCAATATAGTGATAAACCAATGGGTAAAGTATAGGAGAACCAACCTAGCATTAAAGGAAAAATAAACTTCATCTGAGTCTGCATTGCTTTTTGAAAATCCTCAGTATTTTCTTTTTCTTTCTTTTTATCTTTTTTTTCATTTTCTAAAGTTTTTTTATCATTGACTGGTGAAGTCCCGCTGGAAAACTTTACTTGAAAATACTGCAATCCAGCCGTAATAAGAGGCACCAAGTAGTAATGAAGCTCTTTGGCTTGAGCAGGAGAAACAGCTAAATTAAATCCAAAAAACCAAGTATCTATTTGTTGAATCTTTAATAAAGGAGAATAAAGAACTTTATTTATACTAGAAACAACTTTTACCCCAGAATTATTCTTTAACAATATAGAAAATGTTTGATATAAACCAATAAATATCGGCATCTGAATAATCATTCCTAAACAACCAGAGGCTGGGTTAACTCCATGTTTTTGATATAATCGCATCTGTTCTTTCTGAAGTTTTTTAGGATCTTTTTTATGTTTTTTATTTAATTTATCTAGATGAGGTTTTATTGTCTGCATTTTCTGGGCTGTCTCAATTTGCCCTTTAAAAAACGGATTGAAGATTAACCGAATAAAGACTGTTAAACCAATAATTGCCAGACCTATTGAACCAGGCAGTTTGAATAAAAGAAAAATCTTATAAAAAACAATCAATAAATTAAGAATAGGAAAAACAAAGATGGTGTTAAAAATATTAGAAGAAAACATAAAAATAATACGAATCTACGAATGATCTGCAAATATTACTATAATTTTATGACCTTTGCATAAAAATTTGCATCATTCGTATCATACAGAAATTTTCCTCCTCCCTTTTTCTTTTCTTCTTTTTAAAATATCTCTTCCATTTTTTGTTTTCATCCGAGATAAAAACCCGTGTTTTCTCTTCCTCTTTTTCTTTTTAGGCTGATAAGTACGTTTTGGCATAATGATATTTAAAATCTAATTTATAATTTCTCTTTTAGTATTGAACTCTTTTCCCCATTAAACACTTTCCAGACTGCATCTGTTACAAAAGGCATAAAGGGATGAAGCATCTTAAGATTCTCAAAAAAGACTGCCTCTAGTTTTTTAAGAACTTCAATATTATCATTTCGCAACTCTTGTTTCAACTCTTCAAGATAATAATCAGCAAAACGATGCCACAAAAATTCATATACGAGCCCCAAAGCTTTTGAAAATTGATAACCGTCCATAAGCTTTAAATATTCTTTTTTTTCTTGTTTAAATTCTTGCTGAAATTGTTCTATAATTTTGAGTCTTGAAATTTGAGGCTGGTTTGAATCTTGAATCTTGGAATTTAAAGTTTGCTGATTAATGTAAATAAATCGGCCAATATTCCAGATCTTATTAGCAAAATTCCTCATCCCCTTAACTTTTTCTTCCGAAAATAAAAGATTATTTCCTTCTTTAACACCAAAAAGCAATCCTCCTCTTAAAGCATCTGCTCCATATTTATCAACTATTTCTAAAGGATTAACAACATTTCCCTTGCTTTTGCTCATTTTCCTACCTTTATTGTCTCTTACTAATCCATGAAGAAAAACTGTTTTAAACGGTTCTTTTTTAGTAGAAAAATAACCAATCATAATCATCCGTGCTACCCACCAAGGTAAGATATCATAGCCTGTTTCCATAACTGAAGTAGGATAAAAATAATCAAAAAAAGACTCTTGACTTTTAATTTTTGACTTTTGACTCAATAAAGTCGCATATGGCCATTGGGCCGAAGAAAACCAAGTATCAAATGTGTCTTTATCCTGTTTGAAATTACATTTTCCGCATATCTGGCACTTTTCTGGTTTTTCAAGACTCACAAACCACCTCTCTTGTTTAGAATCCAGAACTTGAGATTGACACTGATATGCAGGTATTCTTATTCCCCAAACTATCTGCCGAGAAATATTCCAATCATGGAACCTGTCAAACCAATCAATAAGAATTTTTTTAAACCTTTTTGGATAGATCTTTATTTTCCCTTTTTTGACCAAAAGGGTTGCTTTATCAGCTAACGGCTTAATTTTGATAAACCACTGTTCTTTAGGCAAAGGTTCAATAATTGAATTACATTTATAACAGGTACCAACTCGATGAGTATAATCTTCTTTAATCTTTTCCAATAATCCATACTTCTCCAAATCAGCAATCACTTTTTTTCTTCCTTCTTTAATAGATAAACCTTGATATTTTCCAGTAGATTTATTCAGCCGACCTTTATAATCTATGATTTGTTTCAACTCAAAATCATGACGTTCTCCAATATCAAAATCAGTAAAATCATGACCCGGAGTAACTTTAACCACACCTGTTCCAAATTCAGGATCAACTGCTTTATCAGCCACTATTAATATTTCTTTATTAATCAAAGGAACAATCACCCTTTTACCTATTAGATCTTTATATCTTTTATCCTTAGGGCTAACTGCTATTCCTGTATCTCCAAGGATTGTTTCTGGTCTTGTTGTTGCAACAGTAATATATGTCTGCCCTTTTAACTCAAAATCTTTTAAAGGATACTTTACAAACCATAACTTAGCTTTTTTTTCTTTATAAACAACTTCTAAATCCGAAAAAGAAGTCCCGCATAATGTGCAATAGTTAACTAATCTCTTTGCTCTATAAACCAAGCCTTGATTGAACAATTTTTTAAAGGTTTGATAAACTATCTTTACAATATCTTCATCCAAAGCAAACTTCATTTTACTCCAATCTAAGGAAAACCCTAATCGTCTTAATTGATCTTCCATACTACCTTTGTTTTTCATTACAAATTCCAAAACCATTTTATATAAAGTCTCCCTATCATAATCAAAACGGCTTCTTCCCTTTTTCTGAAGATGTTTTTCAAAAACATACTGGGTTTCAAATCCAGCATGATCTGCTCCTGGTAACCATAAAGTTTCAAAACCCAATAATTTATGATACCTGATCATAATATCTTCATAAACATACATCGCATGACCTAAATGGAGATCAGCATTAGCGTTAGGAGGAGGAAGAATGATTGAAAACGGTTTTTTTTTATCATTAACTTTTCCTTTAAAATAACCATTCTTTTCCCATGACTGATAAATTTTTTCTTCAACTTGTTGTGGTTTGAATTTCTTATCCATAGAAATATATTATAATAGAAAAATTATGAATTGGTTCTTTATTGCCTTAAATTGGTATTTTTTCGTTTTAATACTCGGTTTGATTTTTTTCCCAATAACAAAAAAAATATTTGGCAAATTTTTTTTTGATAGTGGGTATCCTTTTTCCAAAACAATCGCCATTATTGTTCTTTCTTACATCATATTTAATCTTAGTTTCTTTAAAATCATTCCTTTTGAAAAAAACAGCCTCTTAATTTTACTAATATTAGCTAGCTTGTTTAATTTAAAACTCTTTAAAAAAGAAAAAAGACTTAGTAAATCAGAATTTAAAATAATCATTTTTGAAGAAATGCTTTTTCTAATTGCTTTTATTTTTTGGGTAATAATCCGTGGCCAAGAACCATCCATCCACAGTCTAGAAAAATTTATGGATTTTGGCTTTATCAACTCAATTTTAAGAACAAAATATTTTCCTCCTTTAGATATTTGGTTTTCTGGTAATAAAAATCATCTCGCTGGCTTTCCAATAAACTATTATTATTTTGGGCATCTTTCTGGAGCTTTATTAATTAAACTAACAAATATAAAATCAGCTATTGGTTATAACTTAATATTATCAACAATTTTTGGTTTAGGGATTTCTCAAGCTTTTTCTCTAAGTATCAATATTATTAATTACTCATCAAAAAAGTTAAAAAAAGCTTTTTCAAAAATCAAACTTGTTTTGTTTGGATTATTAGGATCTTTTATTATCAATCTTACTGGTAATCTTCATACAATATATGCTTTTACTAAAGGTTATCCTAATGAAAAACCAATCCCTTTTTGGAAAATCTTCAGCTGGTATAACCCCTCAAAATACTGGTATCCTAATGCCACTCGATTTATACCCTTTACAATTCATGAGTTTCCATCATATTCTTATGTTGTGGCTGATCTCCACGGACATGTTTTTGATATACCATTTGTACTCTTAACCATTTCTATTCTTTTTATTATCTTTATTAAAGGTTATAAAAATCATCAGACTCATTGGTCAATTTTCAAACAATTCACTAAAGACAAATTAGATCTTAAATCTCAAATCTCCAAACTATTTTCAACTAATTTTAATCAATCCCAACTAATTTCAGTTCTATCTCTTGGTTTTCTTACTTCAATTCATTATATGACCAATGCTTTTGATGGCCCTATTTATATTCTTCTTTCAATTTTTATCCTTTTACTAATACTGGGCTTTTCTTATCAATGGATTATTAGTCTCATTATTTTAATTATCTCATTTGTTATTTTTTCTCTGCCTTTTTCATTAAACTTTACTCCATTTGTTTCTGGAATTGGAGTCAATTGCTCTCCGGATTTTTTACTTAATTATGAAAAGATTGGTCCTTTTCTTTTTGAAAAAGGGAACTGTCAATTATCTCCTTTTTGGATGCTTTTTATCCTTTGGGGGTTTTTCTTAACCAGTTTTTTAATATTAATCATCTCGCTTATTAAGCGAAACAAAAAAAAATTAATTTCACCAGACATTTTTTGTCTTCTTCTTTTTTCTCTAGGAACTTTTTTAATTATTATTCCAGAATTTTTCTATATTAAGGATATCTATCCAGCTCATTTTAGAGCTAACACTATGTTTAAACTAGGCTATCAAGCATTTATAATGATGGGTATTGCTTCAGTCTATGCTCTATACAGAACTAATTTCTTAACTCAATCAAATAAAAAACTAAAAATAGTTCTTCGCTCTATATTTATTTTTCTTTTCTTTTTAATTTTCATCTATCCTTTTTTCTCAATTCCTTCTTATTATGGAAAACTTGATAGACCCGTAATTCTTGATGGATCAAAATGGCTTGAAACCAGCTATCCTGAAGATAAAGAAATAATAGATTTTATTAATACCAACATTAAGTCTCAGCCAACAATTCTTGAAGCCCAAGGAGACTCATACACAGATTATGAAAGAATATCTGCTTATACTGGTTTACCAACTGTTGCTGGCTGGTGGGTTCATGAATGGTTATGGCGAGGTTCGGCTAATATTGTTGGGGATAGAATTCCTGATATTGTAAAAATATACGAATCTGAAGATATTCAACAAACAAAAAGATTAATTAATAAATATCAGATTAAATATATTATTATTTCTCAACTTGAAAGGAAAAAATACCCAAATATAAAAGAAAACAAATTTAATAAAATTGGGCAGTTAATATTCAAATCTAAAAATAATCTTGGATTGTTATATAAAGTTAATTAACGAAGATATTGACAGAAAATCTTTTATATGATATTCTTTTTGTCATAGGGCATTACTACTCGTCGTCCCCTTTATACGAGCGGTAGTGATGCTCTCTTTTTTTGTCTACAATGTAAATGTTTTTATTGGTACTTCTAGATTTTTTCTCACAAGTTCTTTAAGTTGCCGATTAGTAAACTGAATTAAATTTTCTCCGCCCTGTTTAGCCTTTTTCTTAGTTGATCCTGCTGTTTTTACCCTTAAGTATTTTATTTTTATAGCCATAAATTAATGTTAAACTATTAAATTAAGTTTGTCAAGACCTATAGAAAAACTTCTATTTACTATAAGATTACCTATAGTTATATATGGGGTATTTAGATTACTCCAATAGGCTCTTACTCTGAGGAATGTTTTTGTGGATTTTTTGTGGATGATCTACTTCTTTATTATGGTATATAATAAGAGAATGGATTTTTCTGTTTTAACTTACAATACTTTATATAACCAAGCTTTAAAAAAAATAAAAAATGTTCTTTTAGAATCTTTTGTCGATATTCTTTGTTTCCAAGAAATTGAGACTAAAGAAGAGACTTTTGATCAGATTGAAAAACTTGGATTTAAATTGGCTAATTACTCAAACTCATTTATAAAATTTAATAAGATATACGGTATTGCTACATTTTATAATCCAAAAACAATTGTATTAAACAACAGTAATATATTTAATCTTCCTCGAAGCTTTTATGAAAAATTACTTCAATTGCTAAGGAATAAAAATGTTTCTCGAACCGTGTTAAAAACAAACTTTATCCACAAATCAAAAAAAAAGAAATTTACTGTTTATAATCTCCATCTAACATCATGGGGAACAAATGGAGTTAGAGCTAAACAAATACGAGAAACTTTCCAAAACATTAATAAAGAAACTAGTAATCAACCAATAATAATGATGGGAGATTTTAATTATCCCTATGGAAGAAAACGATTTGAAAGCCTAATCCAAAAATACCAATTTTCAGAAGGAACAAAAAATATTCTTTATACTTTAGAAAGCAAAATCCTTAAGCTAATTCCAATAAGAATGAAGTTAGATTATATTCTTTATCGAAACTTAAAATTAAGTGGAACTAAAAGAATTGAGAAAAAATACTCTGACCACTTTCCAATTACCTCTAAATTCACTTTTAATCATTAAGTAAAGCTGTAAACTGTTCTTTAAAGAGTGGAAAATTATTTTTAAATTCTAAAACTTTATTTTTTGTTTTATCTTTTGAAAAAGCATCAACAACAATCACTTCAAAATTTTTTTCTTTCTGTATCGATAAATTTCTTAACAATCTCGGAATGAGTTTCTCTTCATTTAATGTAGGAATAATAATTGAAAAAAATAGTTCCATATATAATAATAAATATTATCATTATCAATGATAATTGTAATGATACACTAATTTAATTTTACAAATTAGTTCAACTTAAATATCTATGATAAAATATCATAATATGTCTGTTTCTGTTGTTATCCCCGTTTATAATGAAGAAAAATATATAGAAAAATGCCTCTTAAGTCTTCAAGATCAAACAGAACTTCCAAATGAAATAATAATTGTTGATAACAACTGCGTTGACAACACCATTTCTATTGCTAAAAATTTTTCAGTGAAAATTATCAAAGAAAAAAAACAAGGCATGATCCCAGCTAGAAATCGAGGTTTTAACAGTGCAAAATACAATCTTATTGCCCGTTGTGATGCTGATTCTACCTTGCCTAAAAACTGGATTAAAAGAATTAAACAAAATTTTGCCTCAAAAAATATTGACGGTCTATCAGGTCCTGGACAATTTTATGACCTTCCATTTTCCAATCAATTATCAAATCTAGTAAAATTTATCTATTTTAAAATCTTTAAAAAAATATATGGCCATGAAATGCTTTTTGGATCAAATATGATTATTACAAATAAAATCTGGCAAAAAATAAAGAATGAAATCTGTTTAGATGATAAAAAAGTTCATGAAGATATTGATCTCTCTGTCCACATTTCAAAATACAGCACAATCAGATATGATCCTTTATTAACTGTTTATATCTCTGGCCGAAGACTAACTAATCCTCATTCTCTTTTTGAATATCCTTATAGATGGATCAAGTCGTTGATTAACCATCAATAAATTTAATATCTCTTTTAATTTTATTTTGAGACATCACTTTTATTTGGTTTAGTAAAAATAAATATTAGCCAATAAAGAATTATTAAAAAAATTATTGATACCACAAAAACTGTATCTCCTTGTTTAATCTTTGGAAAAAATAGATCAATATCTAAAATATCAAAAACATTTAGAACTCGAATATTTTTAGTTTTAAAAGCATATGTTATTAAAAGAAAAAGATGAACTATTACAGAAAACAAAACTGTTTTTAATAAACTATATAAGTATCGATTTTCTATTATTTTTTTCATTATCTATTTTAAATATTTAAAAAATATTATTATTTGACTCCTTGGTCTTTAAAGATTTCTTCTAATTCTTTTAATGTTGTTGTATCATCAGGTCTTTTATCATCTCTAATCCTCTTCAGTCTAGGAAACCGTAAAGCATACCTAGCCGTATGAATAGGCGATTGAGTTAGTTCATCAGCTTTTATTTCAACAACAATAACTGGTTTTATCCAAACATCAACTTTCATCTGTTTATCAATATTGTATGAGAAAGGCTTGTTCTTTGTTTCAAATTTATGACATTTTTCTTTTATTTTTCTCCACTCACTATCAGTTAATCCTGTTCCAACTTTGGCAATAGTCAGAAATTTATCATTTTTTTTATCATAAATACCAACCAAAAATGCTCCGATACCAAAACTCGTTCTTCGTCCTTTACCATAATCATATCCCATAACAACACAATCTATAGTGTCATTAATTTTAGATGAATAACTTCTTTTAAATTTAATCCAATTCCACTCACGAGCTCCTGGTTTGTAAAGACCATCAATTTTCTTGGCAATAATTCCTTCCAATCCTTTAGCTACTGCATCATCAAAGATTAAATCAATCTTTTTTTCTTCTTTTGTAATTACTTCTGGAGCCAATATAATTGTATCTTTAAATACATCCCCAGTTAAAGAAATTGATTTCTCTAATTTTCTTCTTCTTTCAATAAATGGTTTGTCTAAATAATTTTTGCTATTTATATACAACAATTCAAAAACAAAAAATTTTAATGGTATTTCCTTGATTTTTTCTTTAATTCCATACTTCCGTTTTCTCTGAACTGTTTCCTGAAAAGATAAAAAATTACCAGAAAGAGGATCAAAACCAATTGCTTCACCTTCAAAAATAATTTCATCAGCTCTAACTTCTTTTAAAACTCCTTTGACAATATCTGGATACATAAAAGTTACATCTTCCAGGTTTCGTGAATACAATTTGACTTCTATTTTAGTTTTGACATCTGAGTTTTGTTTAACCACCGAGACCTTGTCATGGGTAGGACTTTTAAGCTTTTTATAATGAACTTGCAATCTAAATCCATCAAACTTTGGTTCGACAATACATTGATTTAGTTTTTCAATAATCTCTTTTGACGAAGACAATCTCTCTGCCCTCATCATTAATATTGGAGTAAAAAGAACTGGTTTAATTGATTCTAGTTTAGAAAAGTTTTTTGCTTTAACTAATTTACCAATATACCCTAAATCTGGCCTAACATGATAAGCCTTTTCAATAATCGGCCGAAGACTCTTATCCCCTTTTACTAACCAAGAAAAAGCATCAAGTATGGTCATATCAGAGAAACCAAGTCTAAGATTATTAATAGGAATTCTAACTAAATATCGACATGACAAAGAATCAAGTTGTCGAACTAAATGAGAAAAAAGACTAATCTTTGTTTCTTGAGAACCAATCCCTTTTATTTGAGTTAAACGAAGAAGTTCATTATAAACCTCAAGGATCTCAAGATCTTTTTTTTCAAAAGAGACTATTTTTTTTTTAAATTTTTCCGCTGTTTCTCCCAAATCGCCTATTTCTTTATATCTTGCCTTAAATAATCCATCTTCAATATTCAAAGCCAAAATAATGCTTTTTGTCACCATCTTCTCAGCCATACCAAAGTCTTTTTTTTCATATAAAGGTCCAACTCTTCCTTGAAGTAAATACAATGTTTTATCAATTTCTTCAACTGATAAATCTTTAAACAATTGAGCTAATAATTCTGTAATTGTTAATCGAGACGAAGTCTTGTCTAATTTTTCAAAATAGGTTGATAGTTGTGAAAACTTCATGAAGCAAAGAAAAAAATGTAAGTAATAACTAAACTAACTAAAAATAATATACCTAATACAAAAGTGAAAACTCCTTCTTCATGCTGATATGTTTTATAAATTCCTTCAAAAACTAAAGTCAAAGAAAATAAAGCAGGTAAAAGAAATCCAATATAGATTATTTCTAAAGATTGTTTGGCCATATTATGACATTATGTATCGGGCTGCCTTTGTTTTGCCAACTTTTTTAATCAATTTTTTTTCTATTAAATACTTTAGATCTCTTAAGACTGTATCTTCAGATACATCTGGAAAAAGATTAGAAAATATTTTATTTTGTAAATAGCCTACATCTTGGATATACTCAATTATTTTTATCTGACGTTCAGTTAAATAGATCTGTTGTCCTCCAAATTTTTCCTTTAATTTTACATCTTTGGAAAGCTTTATAAGCTTGTTTTTTATCTTTCCAAACTCTATTGCTGTTCCATGAGTAAAGTACTCCAACCAAACAGTTAATTCTCCAGCTGATGCTTTTTGAAGATTCTTATAATATAAAATAGCGTTTTTATCATAATACTCTTCTAAAGAAAAAAACCTTCGAATATCATAGCCTCCTAATAATAATACCAATGTTGCTAGCAATCGAGCCACACGACCATTACCATCAAAAAACGGATGAATTCTAACCAACTCATGATGAGCAATTCCTGCTTTAATTACTGGATGAATATCCTTTTCATTGTATCGATTCAACCAGTATATAAACTCTCTCATTAGAAATGAGACCTCAACTGCTGGTGGCGGTCGAAATGTAACCTGACCTGTTTCTGAACTTCGAATAACTACTTGTTTTGTTCGATAAACACCTGCTTGATCCTCAACTAAAGTTTTATAAACAAGAATTCTATGAACCTTTTTTATTAAAGCTTCGTTTATCTTATTAATCTTCTTATTTGCTTCTTTATCAATATATTCTATTACTTTCCTATAATTAATAATTTCCTGAACATCCCTTGGTCTAGCAACTATGTCTCTTCCTTCTAATATTTCTTTAGCATCTTCTTTCCCTATTGGATTTCCTTCAATATGAGTTCCGTGGTAAACTGCTCTAACAATTGCCTCCTTTTTAAATTCTTTTTCCCAAAGAGGTAATATTGGAGAATTTTTAATCATCTCCTCAGCCGCTTCAATTTTGGCAATATTATTCAAGATTTTGTTAGTAATTGTATATTGAGGAGTAAACATATTTAAGATTAATTTGGTTTATTTATTATATCAATTTCTTTATCTTACCTCATCCTTTTAACCATCAAAATAATTAAAGACTCAAGAATCTCTTGAAAGAATTTTTTCTTAGTAATCTTTGGAATCTCTTTTTTCCCTTCTTTAATATACTCTTTCGCTTTGTTAAGAACATAAGTATAAGCGCCTGTTTTTTTTAACAATCGACGTATTTTAAGAATATCCTGATGATTAATATCTTCATTCCCAAGCATCTTTTTCAGATATAATTGTTCTTTGTAAGTTCCATTTTTTATTCCATGGAACATCAAAAGAGTAATTTTTCCATCTTTAATATCTGAGCCAACAGGTTTGCCTGTTTTTTCTTTATCCCCAAAAATTCCTAAAATGTCATCCTGAATCTGAAAAGCCAATCCCAAAAAAAGGCCGTAATTTTTAAGCCCTTGTAATTTCTTTTTATCACTTAACCCTCCAAGTGTCGCTCCAATAAGTAAAGGAAGAACACTTGTATACTCGGCTGTTTTATATTTGATTATCTTCATAATATCTTGTTCTGTAACATCTTTAATATTTATATTAGAAACATCCATTACTTGACCATGGGCAAGTCGAATCACATAATCAGCGTAAATTCTGCTTGCTTTAACCAGATTTTGTTTGGAAAAATTCCCTGATAATAATTTCTCCCATGACAAATACATAGCCAGATCACCAGCACAGATAGCCACTGATTGACCATAATGTTTATTAATTTTGCCAAACTCTTTATGAAAAGTCATTAATCCTCGTCTAAAATCATCTTTATCCATAATATCATCATGAATCAATATTCCTGTATGGAATAATTCTATAAATAAACTGGTCTCATATATTGAATCTAAATCTTTACCTCCAGCTATTTGATAGCCTAAAACAATTAAAGATCCTCTAATCCTTTTCCCCTTTTCAGTTAAATCCATCAGTTTATTCAACAACTTAAGATTAATCTTTCCAAAAAAATCAGCTTTTTTTACTTTATTTTGAAAATATCCTTTAAAAAGATTGTTTGTTCTTAAAGAGTATTCTTTTAAATACTGCTTAGCTAAACTCCTATCCATATTGTTTTTTAAAATTTTAGTAAAAAACTTATTTCCCAAATCGGCGATATCTTAAACTATATTCTTGAACTGCTTTATCAAGCTCTTGACGATTAAAGTCAGGAAACATCTTATCAGAAAAATACAGCTCACTATACTCTGACTGCCATAACATAAAACCAGAAAACCTTTTCTCTCCACCAGTCCTAATAATCAAATCAGGATCAGGAATATTTTTTGTATCCAAAAACTGACCAAAATTATTTTTATCTAATTCAAACTTCGACCTTTGGATTCTAGAGCTTTCCCTCCACTTATTAATAGCGCGAATTATTTCATCTCTTCCACCATAATTTAAACCTATAATTAAGGTTATTTTTGAATTTGTTTTAGTTTTATCAACTGCTTTTTTTACTCCTTGTTGGATATCCTTAGGAAGTCTTTTTAAATCACCAATAAACTTTAGTCTCACTCCTTTTTTTTTAAACTGAGGTAGTTTTTGATTAAGAAAAACTCTTATTAAATTAAGAAGATTAGCCAACTCTTGTCCTTTTCTTTTTATTAAATTCTCTGTAGATAAAGCCCAAAATGTAAAATATTTTATCTCTAGTTGACCAGCTCTTTCTATCAACTCCGTCAATGTATTTTCAGCAGCAAAACGATGCCCTTCAAACGAAGGCAAACCTCTTTTTCTTGCCCAACGCCGATTACCATCCGGAATAACAGCAATATGTTCTGGTTTATGTTTAAAATCAGTCATAGTAACCTGTATTTATGGTTTTAACATTCCACATGCTATTATACTCTTCTTGACTCTGTAAATCATTTTCTATACACTTGAAATATGGTTTATGCTCTTGATTTAACCGATCATAATATTAATCCCCTAGCCAAATTTGGTAATCTATCCATTATCTTAAACGTTATTATCCCTTTATTAATTATTGGAGCAGCTATAATCCTTTTATTTGTTCTCATATGGGGAGCATTTCTTATTTTAACTGCTGGAGGTAATCCAGAAAAAATTAAGAGTGCTAAACAATTGTTTACTTTTGCTATTATTGGATTTATTATTGTTATATCAAGCTTGATTATTGTAAAATTGATTGGAACCATATTAAAAATTAATTTGCCTTTTTAAATGAAATTAGCTGACAGTGTTACTGATCTCTTTGGAACAATCAAACCAACATCATTACCAGATGCTTTAACTGGAGATCCAACCACTGGCTTAGGTAAACTTTTTTCAGTTTCTTTAAAAATTACTATTATTGCTGGTGGAATTATTCTTTTGATCTATCTACTTTGGGGAGGATTTGATTATCTAACTTCAGAAGGAGATAAAGAAAAAGTCAATAATGCTCGACATAAAATACAATATGCTATTGTTGGATTCTTTATCCTCTTTGCTGCTCTAACTATTTTCACTGTTGTTACCAGTAATATTTTAGGCAACAAAATGATTGAGAAAACCCCTCAAGGCTGGAAATTTAACATTCCTTCACTTTAATATTTAAAATAAATGATTTTTTATTATTTTTGCTCCTTTAGCTGGTTTATTAATTATAATTTTATTGACTTGTTTTATCTGCTTTAATCTGGATATTACCTTATCCTTATCTTTACTCTGACAAATAAGATGAATATCTTGACCGGTATTAATCGTGAAATAAACTTCTAAACCTTTTTGACGCCATTTCTGAACAGATTTCATAACGACTAACGTCTCTGGCAACCAATAAATCAAAGCTGGTTTTGAAGTAATCATAATCGCATGAAGCTCTAATGCTTCTGATTCTATTAATTCTCCAAATTGACGAAATTTTTTTTTATCAATCAATTTTTTTATCTTGTTTATTTTACTCTTAATATTAGCCAGTCTTGTTTTAAAAAAAGGACTGGTATTAACATACTCTTGACCTTTTGTTGACGAAATATCTTTTTCAGCCTGACTAACTATAGCTACAATATCAATAATATCCCAATAATTGGATGACTTATATGAGACGCTATAAGAAGACTGGCTTGATTTGCCATCCAACCATTCAACAAACCCATCAGGAATAGACCTGCAGGCTGACCCAGAACCCTGACGAGCTAAAATTGATAGTTCTTTTTTTGATAAATCAAGGCCAGCCGCCTTTGAAGCAGCTAAGCTCAAAGCAGCAAAACCCGATGAGGAAGATGATAATCCTGTCCCTGTAGGAAAATTATTCTCTGAAACTACCTTAGCCCAATAATCTATCTTGGCTAATTTTCTTACCCTATCTAGATGTTTAATGACTCTTTCTGTTTTTTTCAACTCTCTTTTGTTGTTAATAACAACCGTATCTTTTTTAAATTTTGGATCAAACTCTACTGTTGTCGTGGTTGATAAATTACTTAAATTCATAGAAAAACTTCCATTTTCTGGTAAACGAAGTTTCTTGTCTTTTTTTCCCCAATATTTAATAAAAGCAATATTAGATGGAGCAACCGCCGTTGATTTCATATTATTTTGGGTAATTATTAATATTTAGCACCAAAATTAGTGTAGATTTGTTTTAGTAAACGATCAGTTTTTATATATTATCCTTATTTTTCTAAACAAACTCCTAATTGATTATTATTAACTAATATAACCTGACCTCCGGATCTTTCTATTGCTTTAATTACCCGATTCTTTTTCTTATCTGAGACTAAAGCAATCATACAATCACCTCCGCCAGCTCCAGACAATTTTGCTCCCCAAGCTCCGGCTTGAACAGCTAATTGACACATCTCATCAAGTTTTTTTGTACTTACTCCTAACTGTTGAAGCAAACTATGATTGTCATTCATTAAATTGCCTAAATTAGGTAAATTATTTTTTTCTATTTCTTCCTTTGCTTTTTCAACAATTTCTGAGATTGAATTAAAAATATTCATCACTCTTAATTTTTCCTTTGAGTTTTGCATCTTATGTTTCAATTTTTTCACTATACTCGGCGTATCGGCTTTATTTCCAGAATAACCTACTATCAAAGGTAATTCTCCTGTCTTTAATGACTTAATAATCTTACCTCCAGTAAAAAAATACAAAACTCCACCATAAGTAGCAGCCGCAATATCAAAACCAGAACCAACTCCTTGAACATCTAAAGCTACTTTATAACCTAGATTAAAAATTTCCTTTAAAGAAAGTTTAATTTTGTATATTTTACTTAAAGCATATAGAGTCGCTACTGTGACCGCTGATGATGACCCAAAACCATACTGAGTCGAGAAATCGCTTCGTGTTTTAATTGATAATCCATTATCAATTTTATATTTATCTCTAAATACCCGAATTGATTCTTCAACAAAACGAACATCTTTTACTTGAGGAGCATCAATTCTGAAACGACCTTTAGTTTTTTTTACCTCAACATAAATACGCGACGAAACAGAAGTAACAAGACATGATCTATTGTAAACTACACCATGTTCACCAAACAACATTAACTTTCCTGGGGCTGATACAAGAACTGACATAAATTAATTTTAATAGAGACTGGTAATTAAAACCTATCTAATAACTCTAAAGGTAATACAACAATTATACAACTAAACCTTTTAGATCTTGCTTAAAACTAAAATAATTAAATTTATATTTATCTAAAAACAGATTAAATTCTTTTCTTTTATTATTTTTAAGCCAAAACAATATAAAACCTGATCCTTTTTTATGGCCTCCAGCACCAGTTATCTTCCCTTGTCCAAAATTTTTTAAGTCTTTAATCAACTCTTTTGTTTTATCTGAAACAACACCTAACTCTTCTAAAAAAAACTCATTTTCTTTGATTGTTCTCATAAACAAATCTTCATTTTTAGTAATAATTGATAAAAGCATTCTTTTAGTCAGTTTTTCTAACTCAATAAATATTTTTTCAATTTTCTTTGGCTTTTGGTTATACTCTTTCCCAACATTTGAAACCATTCTCAATGTTGATTCTTCTGGTTTACCACTATCAATTAAATAAAGTTTTTCTTCAATATTCTTGGGAATCTTAAAATTTAGCTTAGAAATGTTTTTTAGGAATTCAAACTCTTTACGAAAATATACTAAACCACCATAACAAGAAGCACTATTATCTACCCCAGATGGATTTTTGTGAAAGTGTTTCTCTATTTTATAGGCCAAATTATTAATCTTATCTTTCTCAAATTCTTTTCCTGTATAAAACTTTAAAAAACAAGCAACAGTTGCAACTGATAAAGCTGCCGATGAACCCATTCCTCGACCAATAGGAATTTGAGAATCAATCTTGTAAAAATAATCTTTATCTTTAAATTTTATTTTTTCTTTAGACAAAAAATCCTTAACGGTTTGGCTAATAAAACAAACTGTTTCATCTTGTTTTTCTTTTTCCGATTGACCAGAAATTTCTTCATTAAGAGTAAATCTTAGACGAAGATTAAAACTAGAAACCAAAGCTGGTTTACCAAAAACAACACTATGTTCTCCGGATAAAATTACTTTTGCTGGAGCTGAATAAGAAACAACCATAAAATTTACACTTAAATAAAACTAATAATCAAACAACCATTTACAAGTTATCCATTCCTAATCTAAATTATTTTTATTTTATTGGTCTAAATTTAATTCCATAAACTATAACCTCATCTTTTTTTACCTCTCTTGTTTTTCTTAATACTGTTTTCACTTTTGTTCCTGATCTAAGATCTTTATTTTGATAATCAACTAACTGACCAACTCCTTTCTCACCATTAGGATATTTGACTAAAACAACTGGATAAGAATAGTGTTTTTTAAATGATTTTGGAGTTGAATATATCTCAGTCCAACTAACTATTTTCCCTACTTCCCCCAGTTTATGTCTTATTTTTTTTTGTTGACGCCAAACTTTTATTGATGAAATCATAATAATAAATAAGAATTAACTTCCAAAAATATTAATAACAACTGTTCCACCTGACCCTCCAACATTATGAGTTAGACCATATCTGGTTTTTTTCACCTGCCTTTTTCCTGCTAAACCATTCAACTGTAAAAATATTTCACCAATCTGTTTTATCCCCGTTGCCCCAATAGGATGTCCTGATGCCTTTAAACCTCCTGAACTATTAACTATTGGTCTATTCCCTGAACCAATCATTGTCTCCATATTTCTTGCTCTTTTAGCTCCTTCTCCTTTTTTCCAAAAACCAATATCTTCCATTGCCAAAATTTCAGCAATAGTAAAACAATCATGAAGTTCAACAACGTCTATATCTGAAAGAGTTATTTTTGTCTTTTTAAAAGCTTTTCTTCTGGCTATTTTTGTTGCCAATAAACAATCCAATCTTTTTCTTTTGGTTAAATCAATTGTATCAGTCGCTGTTGTACTTGTTAATACATGTATTTTATGTTTAGCTCGTTTTATCAGGGATTTATCATTAGAAAGAATTATTGATGCTGCTCCATCACTGATTGGTGAACTATCTAAAACTTTTAAAGGAGAAGCAATATACTGACTTTTTAAAACATTCTCAATGGTAATCTCTTTTTGAAACTGAGCTTTAGGATTTAAACTCCCATGATAATGATTTTTAACTGATATATAGGCTAAATCTTCTTCTTTAGCTTTATATTTTTGAAAGTAATAATTAGCCATTAAAGCATAAACACCAGGAAAAGTTAAACCAGATTCTTGCTCTTTACTAGATGAAGCTGCCATTAGAACCTCTGACACTTGCTCGCTAGAATAATCAGTCATTTTTTCCGCCCCAATAACCAAAACATTGCTATTAGGATTTGATCGTAGATATTGATAGGCTAAATTAAAAGCAATCCCTCCAGAAGCACAGGCCGCTTCAACTCGATAAACTGGTATATTTACTTCCAATAATGATGCAATTTTTGCCCCATAATGAAGATTATTCTCTAGAACTCCAGATAACATATTGGCAAAAAAAACAGCTGATATCTCTTTTTTTTCTAATCCGGTATTTTCCAAAACTTCATTTGCTACTTGAGCTATTAAACTGGTTAAAGACCGATCCCAATGCTCTCCAAAACTAGAATTAGAATAACCAAGAACTGAAATCATAAAATTGCTAATTTAAACTTAAAATATTTCCATATTCCTTAAATAACTCATATAATCTATATAAGTTTTATCCCTCACCTCATTAGAAAAATTTCTTCGTACTTTTTCAATATTTTTAGTCACTCTTAAAACAAAAGCATCAGAACCAGCTCCAGATCCGTATGAAGCTAAAAAAATAAGATCATCAGGCTTTGCTTTTTCTAATACGGCTATTAAACCTAATAAAGATGATGCTGTGTAACTATTACCTAGATAACTAACAATTAATGATTGTTCAATCTGAGCTAAAGTAAATCCTAACTGTAGAGCAATCCTTTTAGGAAATTTACAATTTGGCATATGAAAAACTCCATATTTAAATTTATCAGGACTTAGTCCAGTCTTTTTTAATAACCTTTTAGTTGATTTAGAGATATGATCAAAATAAGCAGGCAAGCCTGTGAATCTTCCAGCGTGCGACGGAAAAAGCTGACCTTCGCGTCGCCAGAAATCAGGTGTATCAGAAGAAAAAGTGGAATGAGCTATTATCTCAAGAGAAACATCTTTGTCTCCAAGAATAAAAGCCACTGCTCCAGAAGCAGCTGAATACTCTAAAGGATCATTTGGCTCACCTGTTGCCTTATCTGATCCAATAACCAAAGCATAATTATCTTGATGGCTCTTAATATAACTTGAAGCTGAGATTAGACCACTAGTGGCTGCTTTACAAGCAAACTCTGTGTCATAAGCTAAGTAATAACTATTAAGATTTAGAAAATCAGCTAAAATTGTTGATGAAGGATTAACTGCATAAGGATGGGTTTCTGAACCAAATATAACTAAAGTTATTTTTTCTTTACTTTCTCTAAACTTATCAAGAGCCATAATTGACGCTTCATAAGCCATAGTTAAAGGATCTTCATCAGAAGAAGCAATCGCCTTTTCTTTTATCCCAACAGGACAAACAACTTTCTTTTTATTCCATATCTTAGAAATTTCTTCTGATTTTATTCTATTTTTTGGGATATAAAATCCATATGAAACTATACCTATCATATAAAAAATTAGGAATTATTTTATTTTATTTCTTGCCAATCTTTGGTGGGCTTTTGCCAAGCTCCCTTCCGCCAATGAAGCTAATAATGATATCTCACCAGCCAAAACAGTCCCTGCAACTATTTTAGCCAACTGATAAGAATCTTTAACCTGAAGAATCTCTAAAGATTCTTTTTGGGTTTTATACTTAGTTCCGCCACCAACCGTTCCTATCATTATGGCTGGTAAATAAACTGAAATATATAAATTGTTTTTAGGCAATAATTTAACTGTTGTAATTCCAAGACTTCCTTCAACAACATGACCTATATCTTGACCGGTTGCTACATATAAAGCAGAAATCACATTGGCAAAATGAGCGTTAAACCCGATTGATCCACTAATCGCTGATCCTATCATACATTTAGCTAACCAAACATTAAATATCTTTTCTGCTTTTGTTTTCAAAACTGTTTTAACAACTTTTTCAGACAAAACTACTTCAGCTTGAACTGTTTTTCCACGGCCTTTAATAAAATTAAGCCAAGCGGGTTTTTTATCAATATCAAAATTACCAGCAATTGATAAACACCTTACTTTTGTTTTTAACTCAATAGTTTGGACTATTGAATCAACCGCAATCGTAACCATATTCATCCCCATTGCTTTGTCCGTATCAAAATAAAATCGAACATAAAGATATAAACCAATAGTTTTAAAATCTAGATTTTTAAATTTTAGGTGAGAAGATGTCTTCTCAGCAATCCTTTTTAACAATTGAAAGTTATTCTTAAACCATATTTTTAATCTTGTGATTTCTTCACTTGTTGGCGCCTCAAATATTACTCCTCGAGTTACCCCAACATCCTCAACAAAAGTCTCTACTCCTTTGGACATAGTAATGGCTTTACAACCCCGATTAACTGAAGCAATCAAAGCTCCTTCTGTTGTTGCTAAAGGAATATAATAATCTTTATCTTTATTTTTTTCTTTAATTCTTAAAGGTCCAGCAACTCCTAAAGGAATAGAAACTCCTCCAATAAGATTCTCACAATTAATGTCAAGTTCATCATCAACTAAGGCTTGCTTTATTTTTGGCAGTTTTATTCTTAATTTTTTCTCAATAAAACCCCTTCTTAAACCAATATTTTTAAATGAAGTTAACCCCATACTCTATTAAGTCGTAGCTTATTAAAAAATCATTCTAGATAAAAGGAACTCTGAAGATATTTAATTGATACATTAAAAATGTAAAAGGCAAAAAATAAAGTAAATATAATAATAGAAGATAAACAATTCGATAAAAATTTTGTTTAAGAGAAAATCTTAAGGCTAAATAAACCAATATTAGCTTCCAAAAAAACAGAGCTAATGAAAAGGTAATAAAAACAAGACTGAATATCTGACCTAAAAAAGATATTGTTCGAGGTGGCGGAAGAATAAGATAAATTAAGAAATTAACTGTAAACCAGATTAAAGTTGGTAGTAATGAATAAGTAAAAGAAATAAGAATCTTTTTCAGCCGAGTATCTTTCAAATACATAAAACTTAATAAATAAAAAAATAGAATAGTAAAACTAAAATTACCTAAAAAAACAGAAAAAGAAATTATTCCTGAAATAATTGGTTCTTTTACATAGCTAGTCACTAAAAAATATATAAAAACCATGCTTAAAATAATCAATACCTGAAAGAAATCATTATCAAGACTTATCTTTCTCATTGTCTTATAAGGAGTAATTATCAATAGAAAAAACCGACGAAGGACAATTATAAACGAAGCTGTTAAGTTAATTAATAATTGACTAAAACCCATATTGAAGAATCGTTGCCAATCGAATAATCAAAACTCCAAAAATTATATATATACTTAAAGCAATAAAAATTGATATTGGGAGAATAAAAAGAAAAGGCATTGTCTTAATTGGTTTGGTAAATATTTTATAAATTTTTGTAATAACTCCAATACCAAGATCATTTGGTTCAATAAAATAAACCTCATATAATTTTTTTTTGAGTTTAAAATTAATTGTTCCCATTTATTAAGGTAAACTTTTAAATACTTTTATAAAAGCTTTTCTTGCTCTAAAGAGCAAGCTTTCAACTGCCTTAAAATTCATCATTAATTTTTCTGCAATCTGAATTACTTTTTCTCCATCTATATACTTAAGTCTTAAAACAATCTGATAATCATTCGGTAATCTTTCAAAAGTTCGTTTTATCTTTTTAGCTAATTCTTTTCTTTCCAGCTCATCATCCAAGATTATTGGAGCTAATCTTTCAACAAAATACGGCGGTAGATGAGAAAAAAAAATGTTCTTTAGTTTCTTTTTCCTTATGGCATCTATTACCTTATACTTAGCTATTGAAAAAAGAAATGATTTCAAAGAACAATCACCACGAAAATCTCTCAAACTATCAAGAAAATCAAGAAAAACATCTTGGGTTATTTCTTCAGATAACTGAGAATCTTTTAACTGCCTAAAAATAAATTTTAAAACTGGTTTTTTATATTTCTGATAAAGAGAAAAAAGAGTTTTTTCATCTCTTTGAATAATTTTTTTAACTATTTTTCTTTCTTGATTTGATAGAGACATAGAGTATAATAATTTTATTATACCAACTTTGATAAAATTAGATTAAAATTGAATTCCAAGTAGTTAACTTTAAGTAAATTAAAGACTTATGAAAAAATCTAACCAACGGTTTTCGACCATTATTTTTCTACTCATTATTTCTCTTTTATCTCTTATTTTAAAAAACAACTGGAGTAAACTTTTTCCTCAAAAAACAGAGAAAATGTTTCCCAACATAAGAAAAACTAATATCATTCAACTCTCTCTTTCCCAAAACTCAAAAAAAACAATTATTTATCTTAAAAACAACCATTGGTATCTTAAAAAAAACAATATTGAATATAAAGCCGATGAAAAGAGAATTGAAAATCTTATTAACACATTTATCTCATTAAAAAAAGGAGAAGTTGTCTCAACGAATAAAAACAAATATTCTCAATTTGGAATTGGAAAAGATAAAATATCTTTTAAAACAAACAAGAAAACATATACTCTTTATATTGGGAAATCACAAGGGTTTGATAAAAATTATCTTCGGATTGATAATTCAACTGATGTTTTTATTACCCAAGGATTTAACAATGTTTTTTATCCTGAAGATTTTCGCGACCTTAGAGTTAAGTTTATTGATCAAGAAAACAATGTTACCCAAGCAACTATTATCTTTAATGGCAATCAAACAGTTTTAAATAAAAAAAAGAAAGACTGGTTTATTGATAAAAGTAAAGTTCAAAAAGAATCAATTGATTTTTTTATTAATGATCTAAAAACTTTGAAAGCTGAAGATATTATTTCTGACAATGTTATTATTAATCAACCTTTGCTAACTATAAAAATCAAGGAAAAAGATATTGATAAAACCGCTCAGTTTTTTCCTAAACCAAAAAACAAAACCGCAGAAAACAATAATTACTATTTAAAAACATCCAACTCCAGCTTGTTTTTTGAAGTATCATCAAACTCTGTTGATAATCTTAAAAAAGATCGTCAATATTTTCTAAACAAAACTGACAACAAAAATTAAAAAAAGTTTTGAAAAATAAAGTAGACAACTTGTTATCATCTTTAATCCATTTTTATTTTATATATTTTATTTTTCACCAGAATATAAGCTCCATTCTGATAAACAACAAAATCATCGCCTTTTTTCAAAATTGATGAAACAATTTGCCTTTCATAGTCTCCTGTTTTTCCTATTATATATATAAGGCCATTTCTTTTATCCCATCCATAAACTTTTTTTAGATTATTGTCAGTATAGATTTTTTTTAGAGTTAAGTTAGAGTTAGGAAAAGAAACATCAAACTTATCTCTCACTCCAGAGGTGTATTTCTTAATATTATTTTCTAATCCAATATAGACAGAAGCGTCAATGGCAATAGAATTGGCTGTTGAAAGATCAATTGCCTGGCCTGATTTAAAGTATGATTTTTTTGAAGCAAATCCATTTTCTACTGGTAAATACTTGTATATCTCATCATTTGTTTTATCTAATAAATATAAGTTTTTTCTATAAACATTAATATCTATAATTTCTCCCCATTGATCATCCAAATCAATTACTTTTTTTACCTTATTATTATTTCCTAATCTATAAACTCCTTCTTGGGGATTAAATAAATAATAATTTTTATCAATATAAGCTATTAAATCCGTGTTTTTTATCTGAATATCTTCTTTTTTTTCAATAGATTTTTTTTCCAATGAAAGATTATAAACAACTCCTCTTGAATCTAAAATAACTAATTGATTATCAGATAAAAACATTTTTTCTCCTTTTGCCTTTTGACTAATAATCTTTAGATCATAAAATTCAGTGAATTTATGGGTTTCTTTTTTAAGAATCTGATTTTCTTTTTTAGTAATTAATTTTTCAAGTTCATTAATCTCTAATTTTTGACTATCCCCCACTTTTTTTCTTAACAAAGAAACTTCTTTTTTTGCATCTGAAATTAAAGTTCGTGATTGATCTATATTAAAGAAAGATTCTTCATCTGCTTGTTGTAATTTAGTTTTAATCTCTTGCCTAGTGATTTTAATTTGATCTAAAATCTTCGCTCTTTGTCTTCTTTTATACCCTAAGCCAACACTCCATATTAAGATTAAAAGAAGGATCAGAACAACGACAAAAGTATAAAATTTCTTTTCTCTATCTTCTTTTCCTCTTTTATACAAACTACCCTTAACTTTTCTAATAAACTGAGATACCTTTTGTTTTTTAGAAAAGATATTTTCTGAATAGGGTGATTTATCTTCCACTTCCTTTAAAGACTCAGAACTTTCATCAGTCCCTTTCTCTTTATTCCAGCGAACAAACAAAGCAATACTCTCAATATCTTTTTTACCTTTCAACTCCGGAGTAAGATCCTCAACAATTTCTGAAGGTTTTTTCCCATCCATAAATTCTTTCAGATCTTTTTTATCCTCAAACAAAATAGTAAAAGTTTCCGAGGTTAAAATAAACATATCTTTATCACTTAAATACCCTGAAGCACTATTGTCCTTACTAATTATTTTTCCAAACTCTTTACCTCGTCGTCCAAAAATCTCTCCTTCCCCGATTGTTTTTAAATAGATAATATCCTTATGTAGACAAAGGGCTGATAATGAAAAATGAGAAGGGATATTAACTTCCTGTAGTTTTTGACTAATGATTAATTCAAATTGGGATAAATCATTAATCTCTGTTGTCTTAAAACCTTGAGCAATTTCTTGTAAACACTGTCTGCCTTTTTCTTTTGATATTCCTTTTTCTATTTGAAGAACAGCAAAAAAATTATCTTGGGAAATAAACCCTGAAAAACCTTCATCTTTTTCCTCGCCTAAATAAATAGCAAATTCTGATTTATACATTTATAAATAAAAGATGGCAACTAATAATAATATGCCGACTAAAATCAGTTGAATAAAAGAAATAAATAAAATAATTCCATCAGTTCTAACTCTGACTGTCTTTAACAGAACCTGAGTTTTTTTAAAAATTATAAGTGAAACTAAAAAATATAAACCGCTTAAAACAATAGCAAAGACCTTGAAAAACCAATCCAATAAACTTACAGATGTAAATAAATTAAGTAAATTACCAATATTCATATCTGACCAATTAATTTATTAATAATCCGAACTGCTTTTGCAGGAGCAGGAATACTCAAAAACTCAATATTTATTTCTGCCCCTGCCGTCTGAACAAACAGATTCCCATAATTAAAAATTGAAGCAAAAAATCCAGCTGTTTTATCTGTTACTTCTTCAACATTTTTTAATCTTGTCCCAGTTACCTCTTCATAAGTAATTGGTTGATAGTCAATATCAATTATTCTTTTATTAGTTATAATCCCAACATTAAAAAACCAACTAATAAAATTAATCCAAGCATAACTAAAAGTAAAAAGAGAAATTGATAAATTAAAAAATATAATCTGCGATATTGAAAAAAAATTATTAAAAAATGAATTGGATAAATAAATAAAAACAAATAATAATATACTATTAACCAACCATGGTATTTGAGTAATAGGATGGGCTCTTAAAACTAAGATTACTTTTTCATCTTTTTCTTGGATATCAAATCTTAAATCAGGATAAGTACAAAAGGAATGAAGATATCGATGTTCTTTTTCTAAATTTGCTGGCATTTATAAATATTATATAATAATTTAAAATTAAACTTTGGTTGACTATATATGTATATTCTACTACTTTATAATACATTACTTCAAAGATCAATTTTACTACTCAAAAAAAGCTAATATTAATCTTTATTCCATAACTGCTATTTTTAAAAAAATCCATATTATATGTTAAACTATTAGCTAATAGTTTTATGAAAAAAATAAGAAAACTCTTTAATTACGGTCCTTTATTAATCATAATAGCCGCTATTCTTTGGGCTTTAGATGGGATTATTCGCCGGAGCCTATTTAACCTGCCACCAATAATTATTGTTTTTTATGAACATTTTATTGGAGCCTTAATTTTATTTCCTTTTATAATTAAAGAATTTAAAAAAAATAAATTAACTCGGAATGACTTTTTTCTGTTAATTTTCGTTTCACTCCTCAGCGGTGTATTAGGGACTTTATGGTTTACAACAGCTCTTCTTAAGGTTAATTTTATTTCTTTTAGTGTTGTTTTTCTTTTACAAAAACTTCAACCAATTTTTGCAATCTTGACCGCAGTTATTTTTCTTAAAGAAAAAATTACTAAAAAATATTTTAAGTGGGCTGGGTTAGCTTTACTATCTGCTTTTTTTGTTACTTTTAAAAATGGTTATATAAATTTCCAGACTGGATCTGAAACAATTATTGCTGCTTTATATGCTTTTGGAGCTGCTTTTGCTTGGGGATCATCAACTACTTTTTCAAAAATGATCTTAAAAGACAAATCCCATGTTTTTATTACTGGAATGAGGTTTTTGTTAACTACGATTTTAGCCTTTTTTGGTGTTTTATTAATTGGTCAAAAATTAATGCTTTTTAAACCAACAGCATCTCAATTTACCCGTTTTATATTTATTGCTATCTCGACCGGAATGGTCGCTCTTTTAATCTATTATAAGGGATTACAAAAAACAGAAGCCAAAATCTCAACTATTTTAGAATTAGTTTTTCCAATGCTAGCTATCTTTATTGATGCTGTTTTATATAAAAATTTTCTTTCTCCAACTCAATATATAGCCAGTGGTTTCCTTCTTTATAGTATTTATAGAATCTCAAAACTAAACTATGGAAATCGTCAGTAAAAGGATAAAAGGACAAAGACGAGGAAAACTATTGGGATATCCAACTATTAATCTTCCGATTCCAAAAAACTTAGATTTATCAAACGGCGTTTATGCGGTTAATGTTTCAATAAAAACAATAAACTATCAAGGAGCTTTACATTATGGACCAGTCCCTACTTTCAATCAAAAAAAACAATCTTTAGAAGTTCATCTTCTTAATACCAGTGATAAAGATTTACCTCCATTAGAGAATGTAGAAATCAAGGTTAAAATAATTAAGAAAATTCGAGAGGTTTTTAAATTTAAAAACGATCAAGATTTAAAAAAGCAGATATCAAAAGATATAAAAAAAATTAAAAAGATTCTTATGGAGACAGACAATTAGAAGCACACCATTGAACATCAGTAATGTCTTTTTCTCCATCGCAGTTTATATCCATTTTCTTCCAGATTAAAGAACTGTCTTTTTCAGGAATATATTTACCATCTCCATCAGCATCACAAGAAGAACTACAAACTTTAATAACCGATAATTTTCAACTCGTTCCTAATTTACAGTTACAAACCTGAGTTAGTTAAGTATTCTATAACAGAATAGACAAGTCTTGTTAAAAAACATATTGATATATAAAACCTCTTTATGTGTACTATCGAACAAATTATGAGTAATTTAGGGAGAAATCACATGCCGTCTGGCGTTTTGAGAATCGGTCATCCATCTCTTTTATTCGCTTATAATGTAGAGACGCTTTGGCCCCAGATACGGGACATCGACCTGGCAGACACCCTCAAGCGTCTTGCTTTCCGAGCACCGGGACATAAAAAAAGTCGTCTGTTATGATCGTAGCTTCTTTGTCATCAACCAAAATTTTGAGTTCTCCGGAGTCGAATCTAGTACTTATCCGAGTGGTGTTTCCCAGTCTGCTTATAAAATAATCGACAGTCGTCCTGGTGTTACTCATAAGAAAATGATAGCATGGAGAAATAAAACTATATTTCCACTCCGGATAAAAGGTGTCTGTTTAGTTTGATTCAATGGCTGTTGTTTACTATAATTTATATTATATGAAAGAAGCAAGAAAATATGTACCGGAGTTGCCCCCCAGTGGTATCTTCGATCCACTCACATTCTATAAACTTGGATGTCTTTTTTCAAGCCAAGGAATGGGAACAGTGAACGACATCAGCATTATACGAGCATCCGGTGAACATGATGAACATGAACAGATGAGTCCGGTCGCGCTGGTGAGGTTGTTGCCATCCAAAATAGTTGTTTTTGATGGCCATCACAGGACAGGAATAGCTATTCTAACCCACAAGAAAATCCCTTTTCTGGAAATCTCACCGAATAAAGCTAATTTAAAACATACCTATCCTTTCCGTGTCTTTCTTAAGGAAATGCAAAGAAGAATGGGACGGTTGGAAATGCTCGATATGTAGAATAGTTCCGTTGAGATACTTTCGTTTAAACCGTTCCCCGTAAGCACGGATAAGACTCAGCACTTTATACGAAAGAGTATCTCCCCAGACGGAAATTCACCTCATCCCAAAGCTGTTGTTTTTTCTCTCGTAGCCAAAAGACGCATATCCGCCGTTTTACCTCCATTAGAGAATGTAGAAATCAAGGTTAAAATAATTAAGAAAATTCGAGAGGTTTTTAAATTTAAAAACGATCAAGATTTAAAAAAGCAGATATCAAAAGATATAAAAAAAATTAAAAAGATTCTTATGGAGACAGACAATTAGAAGCACACCATTGAACATCAGTAATGTCTTTTTCTCCATCGCAGTTTATATCCATTTTCTTCCAGATTAAAGAACTGTCTTTTTCAGGAATATATTTACCATCTCCATCAGCATCACAAGAAGAACAAGATTTTTGACAACTATCTGAGGAAGTTGGTTGAGGCTGATTAATATATTGACAACAGCGACCCAATTCTGGATCTCGAGGATTGATTAACTGACAACTGGCATTGATACCACAGTTAGTGCTTGAATCACAATACCCAGGCTCAATACAACCAACAGGAAGAGTTGGAGTAGGACTAAGACTACTTCCTAGACTTACTCTTCTGCTTAAAACACCCATGTTCATATTATTCTCGTTCGTAAAATCATAAAGAACAAAAATATCCTTCAAATCACCAAGTATTAAAGAGATCTTTAATGATGAAGACTGGCGATTTGGAGATATTGATACTGATTCATCGCAAATTGACAAATATTCATTACAATGTATTAAATAAGCCTTACCAAAATCTCTTATACCAATGAAAATATCTTTTAATGAATTAATTATAATTGGACTCTTATAATAAGAACCAGAAGGATCACTCCAATTTCCAAGCGTTAAATTATATGGTTTAGAAAAATTTTCTCCTTGATCATTACTCTTAGTAACCCATACATCCCTTATCCAACTAGTTAAACTTTGAGCCGCAAAAGTTATATAAATAGTATTATTATTGCGATCAATACCCAATGATGGAAATATCGGGTTCTCAATATTTTGATCTCCAATAACTTCTTTAAAAGTAAAGACGTTACCATCATCATTAGATTTTGCTAAAATAATTTTATAGGGACCATAATAACCTATCTGTTCTGTCCAAGCAGTATAAATAGTTCCAAAAGAATCAATTACTATTGATGGGTCAGGAGCAGTATCCCAACTATCATTAGTAATTGATCTTAATAATTTTATTTCTCCTATAGTATTATTATTTAAATTAAATTTTGAAAAATAAATATTTTTATTATTACCCTTATCCCCTAAGTGTTCCTGCCATATTAAATACAACCAATTCTTATAAATTGTAGCATGAACTTTCATAAACTCACCATTTTCATTCTTATGTATATTATTTTGGAAATCAATGACACCAACAGTCTCAAAAAAAATACCTTTATTACTAGATTTTTTAATAAAAATCTTATCTGAACTAACATCAGATCGTGTCTCAAAAACAACATATATATCTCTATCTTTTGTAAGCATAATGGGATAATAAGCATCTCTTTCTTCTATGTTGTTGGTTAATCGTTTGTTTTTAGAAAAATTTTTACCATTATCAATTGATTTACTAAAATATATGTCTGAATATCCATTGTTTCTAAGATCATTCCAAACAACATAATAATCTCCATTTTTACTAAATATTCCATCTGGCGTCAATGCATGAGTTTGACTATCATTAACTTTTACATTGTCATCCATAAATAATGTATTTTTAGTTACTCTGACCAAAACATAATCTTGTTTTCTTAAACCATTTTTATCAGATGTTTCTAATTTTATAGTGATAGTTTTATTACGATAAAAAGATGTATCTAAAACTCCAAGAACGTTATCTTCTATAGGATGAGACCCATTATCAACTAAAGCTAGACCATCTGTCTGCCATTCAGAAGGAAATTCGCCTATACCTATGGTAATTTTATAATTCTTAAAATTATTAGAAGTGGCCGTCCCTGTTATTGAATACTTTTTTTTATTAACTACCTCCTTTCTTTGCGGAGAATATATTTCTGCAACTGGAGGAATAGAGTTGTTTTTTAATTGGTTCAAAGCAGAAAATGCATCTATTCTTCCCCAACCATAATTTTCATTCCCAATAGTCCCAAGATGTTTAGAACTATACTCTATAAGAGATTTTATCTCTAAGTCACTTATTGCATCAAACTGAGAGACAATAAGACCAGCAAGAGCGCTGACATGTGGCGTAGCCATTGAAGTACCTGCTAAACGTAAATAATTCTTTTCATTCTCAGGACCAATAATCAAAGAATTAGGAATTGAAGCTGAAATTGAAGCTGATTTTAAAGAGATTATGTTATAGCATGAATTAGGATTATTTTGACCGACTGGCGCGCAGGTACTTGAACCTCCTGGAGCCATCACATCAATATTCCCATAATTAGAAAAGATAGTTCTTTGATCATTTTCATCGGTCGCCCCAACTGTTATTACATCTTTATAATTAGCTGGCCAATAACCTTTTTGAACCTCATCATTATTATTTCCAGCTGCAGCAACAATTACAATATCATTAACTCGTGCATAATCCAAAGCATCTTTTAGTGTAAAAGGAATCTCAGTTATAGGAGCCGAATTACCTAAACTAAGATTTAGAACATCTGATCCATGATTAGAGGCGTAAAAAATACCATCGGCTACATCATCCATTAATCCTTGTCCGTTATCATCAAGGACTTTGACTGGTAATATCTTTGATGAAAAATTTATACCAGCAATACCTTTGCTTATTTGTTCATTTGTTGTAGCTCCAATGATGCCAGCCACATGAGTTCCATGGCCAAAATAATCCATTGAATCACTATTGTTATTAATAGCATTATATCCTGATATACATTTTCTTTTTAATTCAAAATGAGTACAATCAACACCCGTATCAATAATTGCAATAATAACATTTTCATTTCCAGTTGTAATATCCCAAGCTCTCTCCATGTTAATTTTCTTTAGATTCCATTGGTAATCGTAAGTAGGATTCCAATTTGGATCGCGATTTCCAACATTATTCGGATAAGAATCTAAATAATAAGGATCATTGGGAATAAGTTGAGTTTTAAAAACATAATTTAATTCAACATACTCTGTTTCGAGCGATAAACTTAATTTCTTGATAATTCGATCTAGTGGTGCTTTTTTATCAAATGTCAATTTATAAATATTTGACAAATCTATTTTTAATATCTCTTTCTCATTGATCTTTTTTTTGCCTTGGGAAATGTCTTTAGAGAATCTTTTTTTATACTTTTGCAATTCTTTTTTTGGTGACTCATAACCTTTAAAAACTTTTTCAATCGTTTTTATTTTATATTTTCTATCAACATCTACCAATACTTTTGGCAAGCTTCTTTTATCCAAATCTGAAAAAACAACTGGCTGTTTATCTAAATTAATTCCCAGATATCTTTTTTCTTTTTTTACTTTTAAAGTATCCTTCCTGTCTCTTAATTTTATTAAGACTTCTCCTTTTGCATAGCTGGGTTTTTCAACTTTTTTTATTTTTTCTTTCCTTTCTGATGCTTTTTTTTCTATATTCTTAGGTTTCTGAAGAGAGTAAAATGAAGTTTCAATAATTAAACCAAATACCAGTAAAAAAAGTAAATAAAGTTTCTGCCTTTTAGACAATTTCTTCCATCCTTGAATTATTTTCTTAAAATACTTTGATAAGAAAGTTTTTATCATTATTAATTAATAATAACAAATATTTTTTAAAAAAAAGAAATTATTTTCTTTATTTATCTTTATTTACCATTGATATCTGAACTCAGTTGTTATATAATTTTTCTGCCCTGGTTGCTAGAGCGATCTGGAAACACCCTTCTCCATCCCGAACAAGGAAGTGAAACGGATCAGCGCTGATGATACTACCCGCTTCGGCGGATGGGAAAGTAAGTCGTAGCCAGGGCATTATTTTTTAATCTCCATTCTTTTAAATAAAATATTTTTAGGTAATTTAAAAACCTCGTCTTCAACTTTCTTTTTTTGACAAACATCTTCTGTTTTAAGTTTTCCCTCATTTGAAGAGATTAATTTTTGCATCTCTGATTTGGGGAAAAAATTCATCAACATATTTATACTTAAAGATGTGTTTTTTGATAATTGATCAAATAAATCTAAATAGAGAGAAATACCACAGGTCTTCTTACCAGAAAACTTGTTTTTCTCCCAATTATATATACAGTCTTTTTTAACTAAAAAATAACTTGTTTTATTTTTTTCTTTATATCTAACATAAATATTTTTGTTTTTAATAAAAGAGCTCACTGAAGCTAAATCAAGCTTAATATCACAAACCCATGGTCCTTTAAGATCAATTTTTGCCGGAGAAGAAGCAATTTTGGGGCTGGTTTTAATTGATCTTGGAGTAATATTGATTGAAGATTTTACAATTGGTAATTGTTTATTCACATTTTTATCATCAAGAGAAATAAGTTTTAAAACCAAAGCAATAATAATGACGACAATAGGAATAACAATTGTTGCTTTTGAAGCATAATCAAAAAAGCCATAATCTTCTTTTTTACCCATAAATTATTTAGTTAAACTAAAAAGCAAGGTATTAATAATTGAGATTGTAAAACTAAATATAATTGCCCAAAAGAATGAACTGATCGTAAACTCGGGAATAAAAACGCTGATTAAATAGATTAAAGCCCCATTTATAATAAAAATAGATAATCCTAAGCTTAATATTGTTAAAGGTAAAGTCAAAAAAATTAAAATCGGTCTTAAAAAAGAGTTAATAATTCCTAAAAGTAAAGCAACAATAACTGCTGTTGAAAATGTCTCAACCTTAACTCCTGGTAATAAGTAAGCTGTTAAAAATACTCCAAAACTCTGAATAAGTAAATTAAGAATCAATTTCATTTAAATTTTAAAAGATTAACTGAAGAAACACGTATAAATATACTACTTTATTGGAATCTGAATTTCAAATATATATATAGCTATTTTTATTCTTCATCTCTAACATTAGCTATTAATTTATTTTTTTCTAATCAAGTCTCTTTTACCAATAACAACTAACAATTAGAAATATTTTATCTCTTTATATAATCAAGGGTTAAATAATACTTCCTTTTCTTCTTATCAAATTTTTCAATTGCATATCGTAAAGCAGTTCTGGGCATGTTTTTATAATATTTTTTTAAAAAATCTTCTTCAACTTTTTGATCTTTTTTCCCAACCTCTCGCAACATCCATCCAACTGCTTTATGAATTAAGTCATGATCATCATTTAATAAAATCTCTGAGATCTTTAATGTCTCTTTAAAATGATTGTTTTTTATAAAAGTAAAAGTTGAAATAATTGCGATTCTTTTTTTCCATAAATTTAAAGATCGAGCAAATTGATAAAGTATTGATTTTTCTTTATCCAATAAATAGTCTCCTAAAATTTTGGGGGCTGATAAATCAACTAAATCCCAGTTATTTATTTGTTTGGTGTTTTTAAGATAAAAATCAACTATTTTCTTTTTTTGGATTTGATCAGCTTTCTGATATTTAGAAACTAAAATAACTAAAGAAATCAACCTGTATTCATGAATTTTACTTTTAATAAGCTTTTGAAGATCATTTAAACTTATCTCTATATATTTTTTGGCAATTTCTCTTTGTTTAGGAACACTAATTCCTAAAAAAACATCCCCATAGCCATATTCTCCTTTTCCTGTTTTAAAAAATCTGGAAAGAATCTTTGTTTTTTTTGGGTTTTTAAGCTTTTGAAGATCCTTTTTAATCTGATTCAACATCTTAACTAATTTGTAGATTTTTAATAAAATAATATCCGTAATTAGTAAAATTTAAGCCTTCATAAAACTCTTTATGTTTAAAATACGACTTAATATAAACTCGATAATAATTTAAATTCTTTGTTTTTTAATCGGTTTTTTTCACCATCTTTGAAAGAAAAATGGAGACTTGATTTTTAAAAGATTTTAGTTGCTTTTTTACTTCACTCTTTGAGATGGAACGTTTTTTAACATAGTAATGTCCACCCATGGGATAAGAAACAGATAATGAATCCGCATTGCCTTTAAGAAGCATTTCCATCACCCCAATAACATATTTGCTTAAAACAACCAGATGCCCTTCTCTTTTAAATCGGCGAAAAGAAAAATTAAATTTAATATCTTTGGAATAATTAACTAATACTCCTGCTTTAGAGGCTCTAATCATAAATTCAACATCTTCAGGAAAAAGTTTGCTTTTATCTTGTTTTGAAGTAACTTCAAACATTCCGATATGAATGAAAAAGTTTTTTTCAAAAATCAAACAAGCCCCAAAAGTTAATGGACGACCTATATGTTGAAAAAATGGAACTATATAATTATTTAACTCAATCATAATATTATCTAATGAAGAATTTTTAGTGGACATAACACAAGGAGAAATAATTAAAGACTTTTCTTTTTCAATAGTACTTTTTGTTTTCAACAGAAAATCCTTAGAGATACAACAATCTGCATCAATAAAGATAATATACTGACCCTTTGCTTTTTTTGCTCCTAAGTTTCTTTGATAAGAAAGATTTCTCCGCTTAGATTTTATAATCGTCAGATCAAGATCTCCACGATTTTCTTTAGCCACCTTTTGAGTTTTGTCTTCAGAATAAGCATCAACTACAAGAACCTCAAATGAAGATACTTTTTTTTGTTTATTAAGGTCTTTTAAAAGACGAGGAAGATAGTATTCTTCATTTAAAGTTGGAATAACAATAGAGAAAAATGCTTTTTTAGATTTCATAGTAAAATACTATTATTGCTTTTTAAGAGAATACACAAAAAACTCCTTATTTTCAAAGACAAGAGGAAAATCAAAATGCTGTGGCTTTTCTGTAACAATAAATGAGGCATTATAAGTATTGGCAATCTTAATTATTTTTTCTTTTGAGAGACTCGCATATGATTTACCTACTTTATTTAGTGTCGTAAAAAAATCACCATTAAAACTATTAATCATTCCCGGAGCTAATGAATTGAAACGTGGCTTCCAGTAAGAAATATAGTTTGGCTCAAAAGCACCTTCAAGAAGTTCAGATAAAGTCACCACAGTTGATCGTTCCGACCCTACTCGCCACTCAACCATATAAAATCCCCATCGTTGAGGAGGAGTAATGAAGATTGCATCTTTAGGAGTATTATTTTTAGCCCAAAGCTGAACTTGATACCAAGGTGTTTTGGCTGGAAAAATATGGATTTGTGGTCGCCAAACATCCAGTTTGTAACCAGTAATCATCACTACAATAAAAAAAAGTAAAACAGTTATTAAGAGAGGTATCTGAATAAGGCGTTTATTAGAAACTCTTCTTTGAAAATACCAAAAGATCAAAAAAATAAGAGGAAAAATTAAAAGAATCAAGGAGAAAATTAAAAGATCAAAATCTTTTCTACTAAGGTTTTTTTCTAAATACTCTTTAACTAAATAGTTAATAAAA
>CAYTFR010000004.1:0-36616 GCA_964437175.1 uncultured Gammaproteobacteria bacterium
TCTTTTTCAACAGTTCAATATCTTGTAAGTTAAAAGTTTTTAAAATTATTATAAAATTACCATCAAAATACGCTAAAGCCCCGCTGCGCTCTCGCTTCACTGCGTTTCGCTCGGGTCATATAACAAGGGATATACGAGAAATGGTTCGGCTCGCCATTTCTCCAAATTTTTCTCCCTACGGTCGAAAAACTTCGTATATCCCTAATGTTAGACAAAATTTCGCTTTGCTTAATTTTGTCTAATGGGCGGTGGCTTCCGCTATTACAGCTCAGCCTAACTGACAGATATACGAAACTTATTTCCAAAGACTTCGTTTTTGTTGTATACTTCAATTATAATCGTTGTCCATGATGTGAAATCATGGATTTTGGCTACTAAAATAATAATTCTTTGAAAGGATTTGATTTTTAATTAAATAAAAACTATGGAAAACAATCAAAATTTAAAGATGCAGATAAATAAACCAGCTCCAAATTTTATTGCAGAAGCATATCATAAAAATAAAATTAAGAAAGTTAGTTTATCTAACTATAAAGGAAAATGGGTTGTTTTGTTTTTCTATCCAGCGGATTTCAGCTTTGTATGTCCTACAGAGCTTGGTGAGCTGGCAAAAAACTACGATGAGTTTAAGAAGTTGGGGGCTGAAGTTATAAGTGTCAGTACTGATACGGTCTTTGTTCACAAGGCATGGTACGATACCTCAAAAACGATTAATCAGATTAAATTTCCTATGGTTGCTGATCCAACAAGGAAAATCTGTTTGGCTTACGGTACTTTAATTGAAGAAGAAGGACTTAGTTTAAGAGGAACGTTCATAATCAACACTGAAGGTAAAGTTGTGGCAAGCGAGATTAATTCAAATGATATTGGTAGAAGTATAAAAGAACTTCTTAGGAAACTTCGTGCGGCAAAGTATGTGAGTGAGCATGAAGGTAATGTTTGTCCAGTTAACTGGGAGGAAGGTCAAAAAACCCTTAAGCCAGGACTTGAACTTGTAGGAAAGATTTAAAAGATAGTTGTTTTTTGAAGCCGATAGTTTAACCCAAATTGACTGGAATTTTCTTCCTCTAAATTTTGACAGAAAGAATAGTTTGAAATTTTTAGAATATTTTAAAAACTAAAGATTTGTTTTATTTAATAATGTTTTTTTATCTTCCCAAAATCTTTTTTTTTAAGTCTTTCAATAATAATCATAAAAAGAGGAAGGATAATTAATACAGTAAGAAAAGCAGTTAGTTTCTTTGTTCCAACAAAAAAAAGACTAGAGATTCCTAAAATAAAGGAGATCAGCCAGTAAAAAACAGCAATCCTTTTTCTGCCCCAGCCAATTTCAAGCAATCGATGATGAAAATGTCCCCAATCTGCTTTAAATGGGGATTTCTTTGTTTTTAATCTTCTTAGTATTGTGTACAGAGCATCAATTGTAGGGATTGAAAGAACTAGAATTGCTGTTCCTACTTTACCAAATGATAAAATGGATAGAATTCCCAGCAAAAAGCCTGCTAGAGCTCCACCGCTGTATCCCGGCATAATTTTTTGAGGATAAAAGTTGTGAGGAAGGAAGCCTAAATAAGCGCCAGCAATAATAAAGGATAAAATTGTTGTTGATTGAATTGTAATATCATGAGCAGTAAATCGTTGAGCTAGCAATCCTAAGAAAAATGCTGTTATAGCTACAAATCCAGGTAATTGACCATCAACACCTTTACTCCAATTAACCATATTTGTTGTCCAGGTTAACCAAATAATAGCTAATATATTGGAGACAATTAAGATGTTATAAGTTTTAAATAATGAAAATTTTATTATCCATTGATTTAAATGAATAACTCCACCAAATGGATTAGTAATATATGGGATACCAAGTCCGCCAGCAATGACTATTCCAGAGATAAACAAATTGGCAATAAATCTATAATATGGTGAAAGATCATAATAATCATCAAGTAGACCTAAAATAACTAATAAAAAACTGGCAATAAGAATACTGATGATAATTTTATTTAATTCTAAGAAAAACAAACTAAGAATGAGGATAGTTATATATATTGGAACACCGCCAGCTCGGGGGATAATTCCAAAATGAGTGTGGGCTGGATGAATTCGTTTTTTTTTATCAGTTACTAATCCAAATCTTTTAGCAAGTTTTATTGTCGGGATAGTAATTAGGAATGATAAAATAATTGACAGTCCAAAAACAAAATAAACAATCATATTAGCTAACTAAAAATATAATGCGAATAAAAACATAGGTAGTAAGGATTATTAAAAATAAGTTTAAATAATAAGTTATTTTATTTATTAGATCATTATGGCCAAATAATTTTTTAATAACAGTATAGTTAAAAAAAACAAGGAGATTTAAAATAATTGGTAAAAAAAGGATGAACCAAGTATCAACCAATTGATCTTCTCCCCATGGTTTTGAGTAGAAGAAGGGGATTTGAAGTGGCAAATGGCTAAATTTTAAGATATAGATACTAGCCATGAGCAGATTTCCAGAAATAAGGAGAAAGAACATAAATTAATATATTTCTTTAACAGGAAATTGCTGACAAAGTTTTTTAACTTTTTTCTGAATTTCTTTTAATATTTTTGTAGAATTGACAACATTATTTCTTTTAGATTTTTTTCTTTCATCTTCTAAATTAATATTTAATCTTTTTTTTGTTTCCAGCAAGCCATTAACAGCATCATTAATATAGCTAGCAATTATTTTCATTTCTTTTTCTTTCATTCCTCGGCTTGTTGTACCAGGTGTACCTAAACGAATTCCTGAAGGATAAAAAGGAGGATTAGGATCAAAAGGAATAGCATTTCTATTAAGAACAATACCAGCTTTTTCTATTCCCTCAGCTGCTGTGTTGCCGAGAATTTTTTTATTTCTAAGATCAATTAAAATTAAATGACTATCAGTTCCTCCAGAGACAAGATTAAACTTATACTTATTTAATTCTTTGGCTAATACTTTAGCATTTTTTACTATTTGTTTAGAGTATTTTTTAAAACGGTTGGTAGATGCTTCTTTTAACGCTACTCCGATTCCAGCAATTGTATTTAAATGAGGACCTCCCTGAATACCAGGGATAATTGATTTATTAATTTTTTTGGGAAGGTCAGGGTCTTTTTTAAGTCCTTTTTTAGTAACCATGATTATGGCTCCTCGTGGACCTCTAAGTGTTTTATGAGTGGTGGTTGTAATTATATGAACATAAGGTACTGGGGTAGGGTAAGCTCCAGCAACAACAAGACCAGAAAGGTGAGAAATATCAGCCATTAAATAAGCATTAACTTCATCAGCAATCTGAGCGAATTTTTTCCAATCGACTTTTCTTGGATAAGCAGTAACACCAGCAATAATAATTTTAGGTTTTTCTTTTTTAGCTAATTTTCTCAAGAGATTGTAATCGATGAACCCTTTTGAATTAAGTTCATAGGGGACAGAACGGAAATATTTACTTGAAGCATTAAAAGCTGCTCCATGTGTTAAATGGCCTCCAGAAGATAATGATAGTCCTGTTAAAGTGTCTCCAGGTTCAAGGAGAGCTGTATAAACAGCAAAATTTGCCGGAGATCCTGATAAGGGTTGGACATTGGCTGCTTCGACTTTAAATATTTTTTTTGCTCTTTCAATTACTAAATCTTCAATTTGGTCAACAAATTCTTGACCTTGATAATAACGTTTATATGGATATCCTTCAGCGTATTTATTTGATAAACATGAGCCAACAGCTTCTTCAACAGCTTTTGATGCTATATTTTCAGAAGGGATCATCATTAATGTTTCTTGTTGGCGTTTAGACTCTTTTTTTATTAAGGTATATATCTTTGGATCAGTTTTTTTAAGCAAGGTCATATTTTTAAAATATAACATGATGATAACAAGAATTCAAATCTTTTATATAAGTTCACATATGATCATTATTTTAATAAAACTTTATTAACCAAAGGGTATAAGAAAGATGAGTTTAATTGTTTTTTTAATAAGCAGCTTGGATGTTGTATGTTAAATCGTCTTTAATAATAAAGGCTTTTTTGGGATATTTAGGAAGAACATTTTTTATTCTTTTTTTAGGGATAAGAATTTTCCCAACATAATTAGGGATCTCATCGTAAGGTTTACCGTAGATATAGACTTTTTTTTCATCAAAATAATATTGGGCAGTATGGAAATTAAGTGGATCAGTAACGTAAATAGAGTCTTGGTTGTTAAGCAAAGGTTTTATTTGATTAACTACCTTAGAAATATCAGTTTTTTTTCGGTATGTTGTTTGATAAGCGTTATAATTAAGGTTGAAAAAAAGGACTAAAAAAAACAAAAATATTTTAGTTTTTTTAGATAAGGATTCTAATAAAAAAATAATTAAAAAAATAATTGGTGGGGTTGTAAAGATTAAATATCGAGAAAGAAATAAGGGTTTAATAAATGAGATTAAAAGAATTAATAGATTAGGGAGGAAAAACCATAAAAAGAAAAGTAGGAGGACTGATTTTTGATTGCTTTTTTTATTCTTTTTATAAAACACCAGAAGCATAGAAATAACTATAAAAAGTGATATTAAACTAAAGTGTTTTGAATCCTGTCCCCATCCTCTTTCATATCCTGTATAGATTATTGCCGGAAAATTAATAATCATTTTTAAAGAAGGTTTTTCTATCCAAAAAGTTTGTTTAATCAAAGAATTATTTAATAATACGAATATAAGCCAGGGTAAAAAACTATAAAATAACAATCTAAAGTGTTTAAAAAACTTCTCTTTTTTTTGTTTTAAAGGTTGATAATAAAGGACATAAAACCATTGGATAAAAACAACTAGAATCATGAAATAGTGAGTATAAAGACCTAAGATAGTACTGATAAAATACCATTTATAGTTTTTTCTGATAAAGAAATAAAACGATAAGAGTGAAAAAAATAAAAACATGGCATACATTCTTCCTTCAAAAGCATAATAAATAAAAATAGGATTAGTTATAAAGAGGACTAAATAAACTAATGATTTTTTTATATTTATCTTCAAAATTCTATTTAAAAACAAAAAACAAAGATAAATACTAGCCCAATAAAAAATGTATGATAATGATCTAATAGCGATTTCTGAACTGCCAAACATTTTTATCCAAAAATGAAGAGTTAAATAATAAAAAGGAGGATTAAAATCTTTGGCAGTGAGGGAGATTATTGCTAAAACATTTTTTTTAGCTAAAAGATAAGAAAATGCTTCATCACGCCAAAAACTTTGGATTAAAAAAGCCAGTGGTGTTTTAGTGAAAACAAAATTTAACATGATATCTTTTAATTATATCTTTTTTGTTACTTTATATTTGAGTTTTTTTCCTAATAATAATCTTGTATGGGCATCTAAGGCTGGTAATGAGGAAAGCAGAAAAGAGATTACTGGAAGAAAATACCATTGAATAATAAGAAAAGGCAGTTTTTTTGTTTTTGTATATATTTTAATTTTTTCCCGAAGTTTTATATCAAGATAAATATAAAGGACCAGCATAAGAGAAGATAATGTTAAGATTAATCCAGTTAATTTAGGTAGAAAAAATCCTAAGACAGTTCTTTTAAAGACAGGATTAATTAATGGAGGGATAAAAGCGCTTATGGTAAGAATAAAAAAAGAACTAGGCCATAATAAATGTGTTTCAGCAAGAAAGATTATTTTTTTAATTTTCACCCAAGGATTAATATGGGGCGTACTAAAAAAATTTTTTAAGGAATAACCAATGTCGCTTACTCCCCATGCCCAGCGTTTTTCCTGTTCATATCTATTAGTTAGTGTTTTAAAAAAATTGCCTGAATAGACTGCATCACCGTTGATTAAGGTAAATAAAGGAATTGTTTTAATCTTTTCTCCGAATTTAAAAAAAGCTTGGAGATAAACATGCCAATCTTCAGGAATAATGTCAACATCCCAGAAGTTAATTTGTCTTAAAAGCCAAAGATTTGTTGAGTAGGTTGAGATCTGAATAAGATTTTTCTTATACGATAAAAAAGCCAATCTAACAAGAGAAGATATTGTTGCTTGTATCCGAACAAAAAATGGTAGTTGCCAAAAATTATTGTATAGTAAGACTGGTGCCCAGTAAAAATGATAATTGCGTTGTTTATCTTTAAGAAATTGATATGTTAAGTAAGAAAAGTAATTTTTAGGAAAAAGACTGTCAGCATCACAGATAGTAATAAGAACCTTTTTAGGATCGATTTTATTTTCTTCAACAAATTGATCAATAAGTTTTGCCGCATATGTTTGATTACTTGCTTTACCAGCAATCTCATCTTTTTGAAGAGAATGGAAATAGGTAAATAGTTCTTTAAAATAAGAGGAGTATTTTTTGGTTAATTCTTTTGCTTTTTTAACGACATGTTTTTCTCTTTGTTCAAAAGCTAAAATGAGACATATTTTGTTAGATGGATAATCACTCTTTTTAATAGCGTTAATTGTTTCTTTTAGCTTTAAAAGAGGTTCTTTATAATTAGGGATAATAACAAAATGATGGATCTCTGAAGATTTCTTTATTTTAGATAGTTTTTTAGCAAAAGGGAATTTTTTCTTTGATAATATCTTTTGGTAGGAAAGAGTTGAAAGAAAAGCAGTTATAATTGATTTGTATAAAAAGTAAATATCAAAAGTAATAATAAAGTATGAGACAACTGCTGGATGAAATGGAGAAAGCCAAATAGGTAAAGTAATAACAAACCAAGTTGTTATTGGGAGAAGAGAATCAAAAAAACGATGAGATAAAGACATATTAATAATACGTTTTAACGCAATCTTAAATGATAAACAACTAACGAGTAATTCTATATTATATCATTGCCAGGCTTCACATATGATACGAAAAGGACAAAAGTCACACCAAGGACCAACATTAGGTTTAAAACTGCTTGTTTGAATTTTATCAACAATATCAAGAATCATTTGTTTTGTTTGTTTCAAGTCTTCTTGATTTTTTGTTAAAGTAATTTTTTCTTGAGTTTGTAAATAAAAATAACTTAACTTAAGTTGATGGAGTTTTTTTCCAAACAAGTTGTTATTTATAGTGGCTAAAGCATAAATGGATAATTGGATATCTTTTTTAAGTTTTTTTTCAGCTGGTTTTTTCCCGGTTTTATAATCTATTATCTCGATAGAATTGTTATTGATAATATCAATTCGATCAATTTTTCCTGTTAAGGTTACATTATTGTCAGTCTTTTTCTCTTTTTCAAGAGAAAAAGTTTTTACTTTAATTTTAAATAATTTTTCAAGGCCCAAGATTTTTATATTTTTTGAATGATGTTTTTTAAAATAATTTATTAATAATTGTTTACCTTCGTTTTCCATTCTTTTTTGATGGGTTAAAGAAGAATACCCAATAGGTATCCAAACCTGATGATAAATCTTTAATAACTGAGAAAGATCAATATTATTGTTAGTTAAGAACTGTTTATAAAACTCATAAAGTGTTTTATGAATAGTGCTTCCAAAAGAAGCAGCCGCGTTTGGAGTGGTGGGAATTTTTAATACATAATTATATTTATACTGTAATGGACAGGTTCTATAAGTGTTTATTTGAGAAAAAGATAAATATTGATTTATTGGTTGTATTTTAATTATTTGCTCAACTGGTTTTTTAAAATCAAAGATAGTTAATTGCTTTTTTTTATCTTTTTCAATTTTTTGATATTTTTCCAGCCAGTTTGTTCCTAAAGATTCAACAATAAAAGGAGAAATTCTTGTTCTCCTTTTTTTTTCACCATAGTAATGAGAAGCAGTCAGATAGATTTTTTTCATTGCTCTAGTTAAGGCAACATAAAAAAGCCGTCTTTCTTCTTCTAAATGATAGTCTCCTTCTGGCAGTATTTCTTTTATTAACTCTTCTGGAATTGGAATAGGCTCTCTTCTTTTATAGGTAGGGAATCGACCTTTAGTTAAATTAACTAAAAATATTATAGGAAACTCCAACCCTTTTGCTGAATGGACAGTCAGAATATTAACAGCATCATAATAATCTTTATCAATATCAGCTACAATTGGAGATTCACCCAACTCTAAACTCATTTCCAGATAATCAACAACAGCAAATATTGAGGCATCTTCATGATTTGTTTCATATATTTTGAGTTTATTAAAGAATTTAGAGATATTTAAAGCAATTTTTTCCTCTTTTTTAGTTTTGTATGAAACAAGTTTATTAAGATATTTAGAGTCTTCTAAGAAATAATATAGTATTTCACCAGCGGTTTTTTTATTGATTAATTTAAGGTGTTTTTTTATCATTTTATATATAGTAAAAGTAGTCTCTATAGATTTTTCTTTTAAAATAGGTAAATATTTTTTATAAATCTCAAACGATTTTTGATAAACTTTAGGTTTAATAAATCCTAAATAAACTTCTATGGCTTGAAAAAGCGATAGATTAGTTTTTCTGGAAAAAGAAAGGAGAACTGAAATATCTTTTTTATCAAGATTGAAAAGATCCATAGAGAGAACTCTGTATATAGAAACTGAATCTTCTAGATTGTAAAGAATTTTTAGATAAGCAATTAAGTCTTTTACTTCTGGTTGTTTATAGAGCATTCCTGCTCCTAAGAATTGGAAGGGAATTCCATGTCGGGCTAGACTTCTTATAAATGGTTTACTGTGGTTGTTAGCTCGAACTAAGATAGCAAAATCTGAGTATTTGAATTTTTTTTTAAGTTTAAGGATTTCTTTACTAACAAAGTCAGTTTCTTCTTCCACTTGATTAGTAAGATGGAGTTGAATATCTTCTTTTAAAGGAACTCTATTAGAATCTTTTTTAGGATTATGGGCAATTAATTGTTTTGAAATTCCTAATCTAGATTCAAGAGTATCTGGATCATTATGTTTTATTAATTTATAGGCACTATCTAAAATAGGCTGGGTAGATCGATAATTTTTTAGCAGAGAAACTTGTTTTGCTTCTGGATAATCTTGAATAAAGCTTAATATGTTTGAGATAGAGGCACCTCTAAACTTAAATATTGCTTGAGAATCATCTCCAACAACAGTAAGAAAATGATTTTTATTTGGCGGAGCCAATAATTTAATAAGTTCGTATTGAGCTATATTGGTGTCTTGAAACTCATCAACTAAAAAATATCTAAACTGTTTTTTATATTTTTTTAAAACATTTTTTCTTTTTCTAAACAATAAAAGGAGATAATAAATAAGATCAGCAAAATCAAGATAGCCTTGTTTAATCTTTAATACTTGAAAGGTTTTATATGATTCAGCCAGCTCTCTGATTTTGAGTTTTTCTTCAGAAGTTAATTTAGGATTTTCTTGCTGTTGTTTGGCCCATTTTAAATATTGTTGAGGCGTAATATCTTCATCTTTTAAACGAGAGAAGTGTTGGAGTAAGGCTTTAATAAATTTATTTGGGTTGCCTAATGGTCGAAAGTATTTAAGATCAAAAACAAAAAGATTGTTTCGAAGAAAAATAATAGATTCAGCTGTAGTTAATATCTTATAACCTAAAGGTAAACCAATCTGGCTAGCTTCTTCTTGTAATATTTGGTCAGCAAAAGAATGAAAAGTAGAGATCCACATTTGAAAGCAACCATAAGGCATATTTTTATCAACCCTTTCTTCCATTTCAAAAGAGGCTTTATCTGTAAAGGTTAAAGCTAATATTTCTTCTGGTTTGGCTAATTTATTTTTGATAATATATTTGATTTTCTCAACAATAACCGTAGTTTTCCCTGTTCCAGCACCAGCAATAATAAAAAGAGGACCTTTATTATATTCAACAGCTTCTTTTTGCTCCTTGTTTAAAATAATGTTGTTTAACATATGATTATTTTATCAGTTTAGGGATGGATAATGGTATAGAATCAGAAAGATCAGGAACGATTTTTTTTAGAGTGGTGATGAGTAGAAGGATTCTTATGTTTTTTTAGTCTTATGGATTTTTCATAATGTTCATAGACAGCTCCAAAAAGGAAAATAGATGTTAAAAATAATATACTTGGAGAGAAAAAAGAAAAATTAATCGTTTTGTAGTTTAGGACATAGGCTAATAATAGTGGTAAAGTTGTTGAATGAAAGGAAAATTTAAAAATATTAATAAAAGATGTTTTTGAGGTAAAAATACGACTGATTAGGTAAAAAATTATACTTAAGAAAAATAAAAAGATAATTAAGAATAAAAAAAACGTCGTTGGAAGAATAATAATTAATAAGACCATAAATAAGATAAACCAAAAATAAATATAAGATGATCCAATATTTAAAATATTTTGGAGTTTAGAAATAGTTGTTTTATTAATAGTTCCTTTGTGTATAAAACAAGTTGGGATCGTTTTTAAAGACACTTTTTCTAAATTAGAAGATGATTGAGGCCGTTTATAAACAAGATAGTTCGAGGTTAAAAGAAAAATTGATTTATATTGGTTAATTTTAGTTTCTCTTGCTGTTTCATCAATAACCAGGAGAGGAATAACTTTGTTTTTAAGATTTAACCAAAGAAAAAAGGGTCGGTCATAAGTGGTAAGTAAATGACCTTTATTGATCATTATTGATAGATCATCAGGATAACTATCTAAGCTTTTTGAGATTTGAGAAAATAAAGATTTTAGTTTATTAGGATTGTATTTTAATCCTAAATAAGTAAAAAGGAAAAGATTCAAGATCAATGTCAATATAAAAAGATATTTAATAGAAAAGGAAAAGGAAGCTTGAGAAATATGTTTATAATATTTCTTTTGAGGAATAAGACTGTTTTTTAAAACATACCAAAACATCTTGACTTTTTTGGTCATAACTATTATGATAAGATTTAATTAATCAAAAATCAACTCTATTTGAATTTTTCTTGAAATATAATATAATGAAGCCAATGTTTTATTAGTCGAATACTAATAAAGTGTTTTTTATAAGTTAATTTTATTTATTTTTATGGCAGATAAAATTTTTGAAAGAACAAAACCTCACATTAATATTGGAACAATTGGTCATGTGGATCATGGAAAGACTACTTTGACTTCAGCTATTCATTATGTGTTATCAAAAAAGAATTTAGCTAAATACCTAAAGTATGACGAGATTGATAAAGCTCCGGAAGAAAAAGCAAGAGGGGTGACAATTAATGTCCACCACTCAGAATATGAAACAGAGAAGAGACATTATGCTCATATTGATGCTCCTGGTCATGCAGATTACGTAAAAAACATGATTACTGGAGCAGCTCAGATGGATGGGGCAATATTAGTTGTTTCAGCTGTAGATGGTCCAATGCCTCAAACGAGAGAACATATTCTTTTAGCAAAACAGGTTAATGTTCCAGCTATTGTTGTTTATCTAAATAAGACAGATATGGTTGAAGATAAAGAGATTGTTGATTTAGTTGAGATGGAAGTTCGGGATCTTCTTACAAAGTATAAATATCCAGGTGATAAAGTTCCTGTTATAAAAGGATCAGCATTAAAAGCATTAAAGGATGATCCTGAAGCAGTTAAATCAATAGAAGAGTTGATGAAAGCAGTTGATGAATATATACCTGAACCGCAAAGAGATACTGAGAAACCATTTCTTATGCCGATTGAAGACATTTTTAGTATTCAAGGTAGGGGTACTGTAGTCACAGGAAGAGTAGAAAGAGGAACTTTGAATGTTAATGATGAGGTAGAAATAGTTGGGTTAAGACCAACAAAAAAAACTATTGTTACTGGTTTAGAGATGTTTAACAAAACTTTAAAGGAGACTCGGGCTGGAGATAATGTTGGAGCTCTTCTTCGGGGAATAGAGAAAAACGATGTTGAAAGAGGGCAAGTGATAGTAAAACCAGGAACAGTTACTCCTCACACAGAGTTTGAAGCGGAAATATATGTCTTAAAAAAAGAAGAAGGCGGTCGTCATACACCATTTTTTAATGGTTATAGACCCCAATTTTATATTAGAACGACTGATGTAACTGGAGATACGAAACTACCTTCTGATGTCGAGATGGTTATGCCGGGAGATAATGTTAAGATTTCTGTTAAGCTAATTTCTCCGGTTGCCTTAGAAAAAGGAGTCAAATTTGCTATCAGGGAAGGTGGTAGAACCGTAGGAGCTGGAGTAGTGACAAAAGTGATTAAGTAACCGTGTCTAATTGGTTGCGGTTAATGAAAATCTAAAACAGTTAATAAACAAAAAGATTATTTAATATAAGTACTTTTAAAAACATGTCTAAAGGAAGGATAAGAATTAAACTTAAAGGTTATGATCATCGATTAATTGATGAGACATGCCAGAAAATAGTTGATACCGCAATTGGGACGGGAGCTTCATTAATAGGACCGATTCCTTTACCTACAAAAAAGGAAGTTTATGTCGTTAATAAATCTCCTTTTGTCAATAAAGACGCTCGGGAACACTTTGGTTTAAAGATTCATAAAAGGCTTGTTGATATTATTGATCCGACCAATAGAACGATAGATTCTTTAATGCATCTTGAACTCCCTGCTGGAGTATCAATTGAGGTTAAGATGTAACCTTCTAAAAAAAACACAAAGACCATTGGATATAGTATTGATCTTCATCTGGTAATGGTTTATAATATAAATTGATGGAAACTTTTCTCAATTGTAAGAAAACAGTTTTCTAGATAATAATCAGATTGGAATTTTTAAAATACCCCCAATCTAGGGGTTTTTTTTCTATGTTTACTTTTTTATTAGGAGAAAAAAAAGATCAGACTCAAATTTTTGATGATCAAGGATTAAGGTGTCCGGCGACTCTTATTTGGACTAGTCCTTGTTATCTCATTGGAGTCAAGGATCCATCCCAACAAGGTTATTTTGCTATTAAACTTGGATTCAAAGAAACAAAAGCCATCAAAAAACCAATCCAAGGAGAATTAAAAAAAGCGGGGGTAAGAACCCCGCTTCGTTTTTTACGCGAGTTTAGGTTGGAAAAATATCTTGGTTCAGAAAAGATTGAATTGATTGATGAGAATAAGAAAAAAGGCTTATTAATTGATAAAATGAAGATTTTTGTTGGAGATAAAATCAATCCAACAATGTTTTTAAAATCCGGAGATTATGTTGATGTTTCTGGTATTTCAAAGGGTAAAGGGTTCCAGGGGGTAGTAAAACGTTATGGTTTTGCTGGCGGTTCAAAGACTCATGGACAAAAGAACAAACAAAGAGCTCCTGGATCAATTGGACAAACAACAACTCCTGGTAGAGTCCATAAAGGTAAAAAGATGCCGGGAAGAATGGGGAATAAAAGAATAATTATAAGAAATTTAAAAGTCTTCAAAGTGACAGAAGACAGTTTATTAGTTAAAGGCTTGCTTCCTGGGGCAAAAGGAACATTGTTAGAAATCAAATCTTCAAATAAGCAATAATATTATTTAGATTTTATTTATGGTTGAACAAAAAAACAAACAATCAGGGTTAAAAAAACAAGAGACACAAGATAAAAAAGTAAAAAAAAATAAAACTGGTCAGTTGTTAATAAAACTTTATGATTTACAAGGAAAGGTAAAGAACAAGGTAAAGATACCTAAAGAGATATTTGATATTAAAGCCAGTCCAAGATTAATTGCTTTGTATGTAAGAGTTTATTTAGCTAATCAACGTAGAGGAACTGCGACTACAAAGACACGGGGTGAAGTGAGAGGATCAACAAGAAAAATATATAAACAGAAAGGAACAGGAAGAGCTCGTCATGGAGATATTAAGGCCCCTATTTTTGTTGGGGGAGGAGTTGTTGGCGGACCTCGGCGACGTGATTTTTCTTTAAAAATTAATAAAAAGCAAAAAAAGAAAGCCCTTTTTTATTCTTTAACATTAAAGCATCAAAAAGGATTAATTTTTTCAATTGACAATCAATTTGCGAGCATAGAGCCAAAAACAAAGAATGTTGTCAATTTTTTTAGAATGATAAAAGTAAAAGAAAAAGACAAGATTTTAATTATAACTGGAGATAAAAAACAGAGTTTAATCTTAGCAGTCAGAAATATCCCAAACATTTCAATTATTGATGCCCGATCGATTAATGCCTATCAAATATTAAATCATAAAAAAATATATTTTATTAAAGAAGGATTAGAAGTTTTTAAGAAACATTTTATTCAAAAAAATGAAAATAAATGATATTTTAAAAAGTCCAATTCAGACAGAGAAATCAACTCAGTTATTACAAAAGAGTTATTATTCTTTTGAGGTTAATCAGCATGCAAACAAGTTCCAGATTAAATCAGCCGTTGAAAAACTATTTAATGTCAAAGTTGATGGAGTGAAAGTAATTGTAAGAAAAGGAAAAATAAAAAAAGTTGGTCGTCGAATGCGCTTAAAAAAACTACCTGATAAAAGAATTGCTTATATAAAATTAAAGGAAGGTCATATAGATTTATTTCCTAGAGAATAAAATAAAAACATGAGAAAAAATATAAGAAAAAAATCAGTTTTAACCAAAAATTATAAATCTGAAAAAAGATTAATGACTATATTGCCTAAATTATCAGGTCGTGACAATACTGGCCAAATATCAGTTAGACATAGAGGGGGAAGACAGAAAAGATATTACAGAATAATTGATTTTAAAAGGGATAAAAGAGATGTTGAAGGAAAAGTGATGAGTATTGATTATGATCCAAATCGCAATGCTCACATAGCATTAATTGAGTATCCAGATGAGAAAAGATATATTCTTTGTCCTGAGAAATTAAAAGTAGGAGATAAAGTTATTGCTGGTGACAAAGTAAAAATAAAAATTGGTAATGCTTTACCAATAAAAAAGATTCCAATAGGAATAGAAATTCATAATGTAGAGATTTATCCAGGACAAGGAGGAAAAACAATTAGAGGAGCTGGTACTTATGGGGTGATAATTGCTAAGGATGAAAAATATGCTCATGTAAAATTTCCTTCAAAAGAAATAAAAAAGGTGTTATTGAATTGTTATGCAACAATAGGGAAAGTAGGGAATTCAGAACATAAATATGAAAAGATTGGCAAAGCAGGAAGAAAACGGTTAATGGGAATAAGACCAACAGTTAGAGGGACAGCTCAAAATCCTCGAAGTCATCCTCATGGAGGCGGTGAAGGTCGTTCTGGAGAAGGTAGACATCCAAAAACACCTTGGGGTAAGCCGGCTAAAGGTAAAAAAACAAGAAACAAAAAAAAAGCCAGTAATAAATTAATTATTAAGCCTAGAAAATAAAATGGAATCAAAAACTTATATAAAAAATCTAAGGATTTCACCAAAAAAATTGAGATTTTTTTTACCTGAGATTAAAAAGTTAACCCCTAAAACATCATTAGATTTTTTGTTCTATACTAATAATAAGGCGGCAAGATTTTTTTATCAGGTTATTAAATCAGCTCTTTCTAATGCCAGGAACACTTTAAAAGTAGAAGACGATCTGTTAGAATTTAAAACCCTGATAGTTGAGGAAGGACAAAAGTTAAAACGTTATAGAGCTGGGTCAAGAGGGACAGCAAAGCCTTATAGAAGAAGATTTGCTCATATAAAAATAATTCTGGTAGTAAAAAAAACAAAGAAAAAAAAGTCGGTTTTAAAGAAACCTGCTCGTCGTTTGTCTAAGTCAAGGGTAATGGCAGATAAAAACAAAAAAAAAGTTGGGAGTAATTTGTCAACCAACAAATCAGTCGCTGACTAATATTTAGAATTTATTATAATTATGGGTCAAAAAGTACATCCAAAAGGATTTCGGCTAGGAACAATATATAATTGGAGTTCTCGTTGGTTTTTTTCTGATAAAAAAGACTATAAAGAAGCTCTCCTTACAGATATTAAAATCAGAGATGAGTTAATGAAAAGATTTCAATATGCTTCTGTGACAGAAATTGCAATTGAGAGAGCAATAAACAAAGTTATTTTAATTATTCATTCTGTTAAGCCAGGAATGATTATTGGAAGAGGAGGCAAGAGCTTGGAAGAAGTTAAAAAAATAGCTACAAAACATTTGGGAAAAGAAAAAAAATCTAAAGAGATGAAAATAGATATTAAGATTGAACCAGTTAAAAAGCCTTATTTGAATGCATATTATGTAGCTCAAACAGTAGCTCAAAAATTAGTTAGAAATCTTCCTCATAGAAGAGTAGTCCATCTTACAATGAGTAGAGTCATGGAGACAGGAGCAAAAGGAGTTAAGATTCAGTTGGGAGGTCGAATAGCTGGTACAGAGATATCAAGAAAAGAGAAATATCATCAAGGAACAGTTCCAGTTTCAACAATTCGTGAGGAAATTGATTTTGCAACATATCCAGCATTAACAAAATCTGGATATGTTGGTGTAAAAGTTTGGATTGCAAAATAATTATGTTAGCTCCTAAAAAACAAAAGTATAGAAAACAATTTAGAGGATCGTGGCGGAGGATTGCTGTAAAAGGAGATAAACTAAATTTTGGCAGTTATGGAATAAAGACTCTTCAAACAGGCTGGATTAGAGATCGTGAGATTGAGTCAGCTAGAGTTGTTTTAGCAAGAGCAACAAGAAAAAATGGAAAATTTTGGATTAGAATTTTCCCTGATAAACCTTATACTAAAAAACCCCCTGAAGTAACAATGGGGAGCGGTAAAGGAGATATTGCTTATTATGTGGCGTCAGTTGTTCCTGGTAGAATAATGTTTGAGATTGATGGTTTATCAAAAGAAGAATCAAAAAAAGCCTTAAAAAATGTAGCAGCTAAGTTGTCAGTAAAGATAAAAATAGTCTCAAAAGAGATTTAACTATGAAAAAAATAACAAAAGAGCTAAAAAGCAAAACAATTGAGAAATTAGAAAAAGAAATTCAAGAAATTCGGAGTGAGATTGCAAAATTGTACTTAGAAACAAAAACGAATCCGACAAAAGATACTAATTTACTAATAAAAAAAAGAAAAAGATTAGCTGTTATTCTTACAATTTTAACAGAAAAACAGGCCTTAAAAGATTTAGAAGATGAAAAATTAGAGAATCAGAAAGACAAAAAATAAATAATAATACAAAAAAACATTAAAAATTAATCATAAATTATGGCAAAAATTTTTATCGGAACTGTTGTCTCGACTAAAATGCAGAAAACTGTTGTTGTTAAAGTAGAGAGAAAGTTTCAACATTCTCTTTATAAGAAAATTATTACAAGAAACAAAAAATATAAAGTTCATAATGATGATTTGAAATTAAAAGAAGGAGATAAAGTAAAGATTAAAGAGACAAGACCTTTATCAAAAGAAAAACATTTTAGGGTGATTAATAAAATATAAAATTATGTTGCAACATCAAACAAGACTAAAAGTAGCTGATAACACTGGTGCCAAAGAAGTAATGCTTATTGGTATACCTAAAAAAGGTAATCGTAAATATGCTTATATTGGTGATGTTATAACTGGAACAGTTAAAGAAGCGACTCCTCATGGTCAGGTGAAAAAAAAGGAGATAGTTCATGCCATTGTTGTTAGGACGAGAAAAGAAAAACGGAGAAAAGATGGTAGCTATATTCGATTTGATGATAATGCTTGTGTTATTTTACAAGAGCTAAACAGCAAAGAGCCAAAAGGGACTCGTGTCTTTGGACCAATAGCTAAAGAGATAAGAGATTTGGGCTATCCAAAAATTGCCAGTTTAGCCCCGGAAATCTATTAAATATGAAAATTAAAAAAGGAGACAAAGTAAAAATTATTGTTGGTAAAGATAAAGGAAAAGAAGGCAAAATAGAGAAAGTTTATCAAAAACAGAATAAAGTTTTAATACCTGGATTAAATATATATAAAAAACATGTTAAAAAGTCAGAAGAGTTTCCGAAAGGTGGGATTGTTGATTTTCCACGACCAATAAATCGGTCAAATGTGATGTTTATTTGTCCAAAATGTAAAAAACCAACAAGATTGGGATTAGAAATTCAAGGTAATAAAAAAAACAGAGTTTGTAAAAAATGTAACAGCAAAGTTTAAAAATAATAAAAACACCTAAATAAAGTGTTTTTTAGGATTGTTAATTATGTCATTTCAAGATTTTTATTTTAATAAAATCAGGCCAAAGACAATGAAGGAGTTAAAGATTGTTAATCCAATGGCTGTTCCAAGAATAATAAAGATTGTAGTTAATGTTGGAGTTGGTGAGGCAATCTCAAATAAAAAAGCATTAGGAAATATTAGTAGTCAATTAATGATTATTACTGGTCAAAAACCTGTTTATACTTTAGCTCGAAAATCAATTGCTACATTTAAAATAAGAAAAGGAATTCCAATAGGTGTGAAAGTTACTTTGCGAGGAAAACGAATGTATATATTTTTAGAAAAGTTAATTAAAGTTGTTATTCCGCGAATAAGGGATTTTAAAGGAATTTCTGAAAAAAGTATTGATTTAAAAGGTAATTTAAATATAGGTTTTTCAGAGCAAACAATTTTTCCAGAGATAGAGTTTGATGAAATAGATAAAATTAGAGGATTAGAAGTGACTATTGTAACAAATGCAAAAAACAAAAAGACTGGTAAAATATTGTTTAAGAATCTAGGGATACCATTTAAAGGTAATTCAGAAAATTAAATTTTGATATTATTTAAAATTTTCCGCTAAATTTGCCTTTGTTTTTACAAACAAGAGGGTAGAGTTAGAGGGATCAGTCCTTTGGTTAAAAAAATTATCAATATATATGGCTAAAAAATCTGATATAGTAAAGTTTGAAAAAAAACAAAAATATAAGGTTCGTCATCGTAATCGATGCGTCTTATGCGGTCGAAGTAGAGGTTATATGAGGCGTTTTGGATTATGTCGTATTTGTTTTAGAGAAAAAGCCTTAGAAGGAGAAATTCCTGGTGTTAAAAAAATTTCATGGTAGTAAATTTATGAGTAGATCACTTAAAAAAGGACCATATATAGATGAAAAGTTATTGAAAAAAGTCTTGAAACAAAAGAAGACAAGTAATCGAGTTCCTATAAAAACATGGTCTCGTAATTGTCAAATTCCTCCAGAGTTTGTTGGTTTTAGATTTGCTGTTCATAATGGCAGAAATTTTATTGAAGTATTTATATCTGAATCTATGGTTGGCCATCGTTTAGGTGAGTTTGCTCCGACAAGAACATTTAGAGGACATGGAAAAGTTACAAAAAGAGTTATAACTAAAACATAAAATTATGATTCATCCTATTATTGATACAATAATTCAAATAAAAAATGGCTATATGGCTCAAAAAGAAGAGATTGAAATACCTCATTCTCGTTTTAAAGAAGATGTTTTAAAAAAATTAATCAAGTTGGGATTTATTGAAATATGCAAAACACAAGGAAAGATTAAAAAAAAGATTATTATAAAACTCAAATATGATAATGGGGTTCCAGTATTTAATGATGTTGAAATCTTTTCTAAACCCGGAAGAAGATGGTATGTATCGTATAAAGATTTAAAACCAGTCATGGGGAAATTAGGTTATTCAATTTTGTCAACCTCTAAAGGGATTTTAACAAATAAAGAGGCAAAAAAAGAAAAAGTTGGTGGTGAGTTATTATTTAATATTTGGTAATAATATGTCTAGAATAGGTAACATGCCGATTGTTATTCCAGAAGAAGTTCAAGTAGAGATAAATAATGGGCAATTAATTGTGAAAGGTGGAAAAGGGGAATTGAAATTTACTTTACCAAAAGAATTAGTTAGTGAGAAAAAAGATAAAACCCTTTTAATAAAAAGAAAAAAAAAGGACAAAAAAAGCAAATCTTTTCATGGGTTGTATCGAAGTCTTATTAACAATGCAGTCATTGGAGTTGATAAACCATGGGAAAAAAGACTAGAAATTGTTGGAACAGGATATAATGTTCAACTACAAGGTGAGAATTTACAGTTTAAAGTTGGTTATTCTCACAAAATAGTTTTTAAAAAAGTAGATGGAGTTAATTTTAAAGTAGACGGAGGAAATAAAGTTGTTGTTTCAGGAGTCGATAAACAATTAGTTGGACAAGTTGCTTATCAAATAAAGAAAATTCGCAAACCAGATCCATATAAAGGAAAAGGAATTCGTTATCAAGGCGAAAAAATAAAACTAAAACCTGGGAAAAAAGCTAAAACTGTTGATGCTTAATTAAACATATTTTTATGAAAAATAAATTATTAAGGAAAAAAAGACGGAAAAGGCGAATTAGTTCAAAAATAAAAGGTATTCATGATCGGCCACGAATATCTGTTTTTAGGTCGAATTATTATATTTATGCTCAAGCAATTGATGATGAAAACAAAGGAACAATAACTGGATATTCAAGCCTTTTGCTTAAAAAATCTAAAAAAACAACTAACCAGAAAAAAACAAAAACTGATCAGGCAAGAGAAGTCGGCTTGCTATTAGCTGGAATTTTAAAGAAAAAAAAGATAACAAGAGCAGTTTTTGATCGAGGAAGTTATGTTTACAAAGGAAGAGTAAAAGCTTTAGCTGAAGGATTAAGAACAGGAGGATTAAAAATTTAAGAAGAAGATATTATGATAAAAAAAACTGATAGTCCACTAGAAGAAGAAAAAATTGAGGAGAAGGTTCTTTATATTAGAAGGATATCAAAAAAAACGACTGGAGGAAACAAAATTACTTTTTCAGCTTTAGTTGCTGTTGGAAATAAAAAAGGTAAGGTTGGGATAGGTTTGGGAAGATCAATGGAGGTTCCTCCGGCAATAAAAAAAGCAATTAGACAAGCAAGAAAAAACTTAATTAATGTTTCATTATACAAATCAACTATTCCTCATGAATTAAAGTTTAAGTATAAAGCGGCAAAAATAATATTAAAACCAGCTCCTGAAGGGACCGGTTTAAAAGTTGGAAGCATTACTCGAGTTATTCTTGATCTAGTTGGGGTCAATAATGCCTCAGGTAAAATAATTGGTTCAAGAAATAAAATAGTTAATGCCTATGCGATTATTAAAGCCTTAAAAAAACTAAAAGGAAAAAACTCGGTTGTTAAATTATCAAGATCTAAAAAAGATTAATTTAAGATTTTAATATGGTTAATTTACATTCTTTACCAAAAATAATTAAACGAAAAAAGAAAAGATTAGGAAGAGGTTTAGGGAGTGGCAAAGGAGCTAAATCAGGGAGAGGAACAAAGAGGCATCAAAAAGCTCGTGAGGATATTCCTATTCATTTTGAAGGGGGTCAGGGAAAAATAACAAAAAAGTATCCTTTATTGCGAGGTAAGGGTAAAAATAAATCAAGAAGGCCACAACCAATAATAATTTCTTTAGAAAAATTAAATAAGTTTGAAACAGGAGAAACAGTTACAATTAAGAGTTTAGTAGATAAAGGATTAGTCGATAAAAAAGCTCATAAGATTGGGGTAAAAGTGCTGGCAAATGGTGAATTAAAGAAAAAGCTTTATGTAAAAGTTCCCCTAAGTAAAAAAGCTAAAGAGATTGTTGACAGTTTATCTGTTAAATAAACAGTAATTAACTTATGGATGAAGTTATCAATAAACTTAAATTTCTATTAAAAGATAAAGACTTAAGAAAAAAAACAATTTTTACTTTATTTATTTTTTTTGTTTTTAGGGTTTTTGCTTTTGTTCCAGTTCCGGTGGTTAATCTAGCAAAGTTAAAAAGTCTGTTTTCTGGGAATCAGTTTTTATCATTATTGGATATATTTTCTGGAGGAACATTAATGAATTTTTCTGTTATGGCTCTGGGATTAAACCCTTACATTAATGCTTCAATTATCATTCAGTTGTTAACGATTGTTTTTCCTAAATTAGAAAAATTAAGCAAAGAAGGAGAATATGGAAGATTTAAGATAAATCAATATACTCGGTTTTTAACAGTTCCTTTAACTGTTCTTCAGTCAATAGGGATATTTATTCTTTTAAAGAATCAAAAGATAGTTGGAGTATTAAATCCAATAGAGTTTTTTTCGTTTATAACGACTTTAGTTGCAGGGAGTTTTATTCTAATCTGGTTTGGAGAATTAATATCAGAGTATGGTCTGGGAAATGGAATCTCATTATTAATATTTGCTGGGATTATTGGTCGTTTGCCTGTCTCAATTGGAAGAACAATGACGACCTTGAATCAAGAAACAATTTTTAATATTATAATCTTTTTGATTTTATCAATTTTAGTAATAACAGCTATTGTTTTTATTAATGAAGCGGTAAGAAGAATTCCAATTTATTATGCTAAAAGAATAAGGGGAAAACGGGTTTACCAAGGAGCAACAAATTATTTACCATTAAAGTTAAATCAGGCAGGAGTAATTCCAATTATATTTGCTGTGTCATTTGTTCTTTTTCCTCAGTTGTTAGGTAATTTTTTAGTTTATTCAAAAAATCAGTTTTTATCAAACACAGCTGCTTTTATGGTTAAGATGTTTAATCCATCAGGATTTTTTTACAATTTCTTTTATTTTATATTAGTGGTTGGATTTACCTTTTTTTATACAGTAATTGTTTTTAATCCTCAAAATATATCTGAAGAGGTCCAAAAACATGGTGGTTTTATTCCAGGAATTAGACCAGGAAGTGCAACAAAGAAATATTTAGACAAGATTTTATATCGGATTACCACAGTTGGAGCAATATTTTTGGGATTAGTGGCAATATTACCGGCAATTATGTCGAAGATCACTGGGATTAATAATTTAATTATTGGAGGAACAGGAATATTAATCATTGTTTCAGTGATTTTAGAGACTTTTAAGTCGGTTGAAGCTCAATTGGCAATGAAAAGTTATGATAAGTTTGTTAAATAATATATGGCTAAAAAAGGATCAAGGATTTTAATTGGGTTGTTGTGCGAAGAATGTAAAAAACAAAACTATATTACTGAAAAGAATAAGACATCGACAACAAGTCCATTAAAGTTAAAAAAATATTGTAATAAATGTCGGAAACGGACTTTACATAAAGAAAAGAAAAAGTTGCGTTAAAAGTTTTTCTTATTTATGAGATTAGTTCTTATTGGGATTCAAGGAGCTGGGAAATCAACTCAGGGTAATTTATTATCAAAACAATTAAAGATTCCATACTTATCAACAGGACATATTTTTCGTGAAATAGCTAAAGAAAAAACAAAGTTAGGAAGATATATAAAAGAGACTCTTAATGCAGGAATATTGATTCCAGATAAAAAAACAATTGAGATTGTTAATCAATATTTATCCCGTTCTGAGTATAAACGAGGATACATTCTTGATGGTTTTCCCAGAACTATAAAACAAGTAAAATATTTTAAAAATAATGTTGATAAAGTTATCTATTTAAAAATACCTGATAAAGAAGCTTTGTGGAGAATTGCTTATAGAAATGATTCTACCAGAGGAGATGAAACTCTGCCTGCTTTAAAAAAGAGGATTGAACTTTTTCATAAATTTACCAGACCAGTGGTTAATTATTATGAACGGCAAAAAAAATTAGTTGTTATTGATGGAACCAAAAAAATAAAAGAAGTTAATCAGCAAATATTAAAGAACTTAGGTAAACAAATAATAAAAAACCAAGTAAAAGCCTGGTCAAAAAAACAAAAGGTGATTCTAGCCATAGTTGGTTTGCCTGGTGCAGGGAAAACTAAAGCATCAGATTATTTTAAGAAAAAAGGACTGCCTGTTATTTCATTTGGAAAGATTGTTAATGATTACATGGAAAAAAATAATCTACCTCATACGGAAAAAAACCATAAACAAGTAAGAGAAGGTTTGAGAAAAAAATACGGAGTTGAAGCTTTTGCCATATTAAATGAGAAAAAAATTAAAAAGGCGATTAAAAAAGAAATGATTACTATTATTGATGGGATGCGTTCATGGGAAGAATATATTTATCTTATAAAAAAACTATCTAAGGTGAAAATATACATATTATCTATTTATGCTGATAAAAAACTTAGGTATAAACGGATCTCTAAAAGAAAAAGTCGATCAAGGCTTTTTGGAAAAGATAGGGATATTAATGAATTAGTTGGAACAAACATGGGACCAACAATTGCTTTTGCTGATTTTATAATTAAAAACAATTTTTCTATTGATGAGTTTAAAGATAAACTTGAGGATGTTTATCGAAGAATATATTTTTCCTAAAGAAAATAAAGAGTTAAGATGATAAAATACAAAACACCGGAAGAAATAAAAATAATGGCTCAAGGCGGAAAAAAACTAAATCAAGTAGTAAAAAGATTATTAAAGGATATCAAGCCAGGAGTAAAAACAATTGATATAGATAATCAAGCAGAATATTTAATTAAGAAGGCAGGAGGAGAATCATCCTTTAAAAAAGTAAAAGACTATGATTGGACAACTTGTTTATCAGTCAATGAACAAATAGTTCATACTCCTCCTTCAGAAAGAATATTAAAAGAGGGTGATATTTTAACTCTTGATATCGGTATGTATTATCAAGGGTTCCATACAGATTTTGCCACCACGTTTTTTATTGGTAAATCAACTCGTCCGGAAATAGATAGATTTTTATTAGTCGGAAAAAAGACTTTAAAAAAAGCAATTAAGAAATTAAAAAAAGGTTGTTTTTTAGGTGATATATCTAAAATTATTAATCAGGAAATAACTAAAAATAATTATTTTATCATTAGGCAATTAGCAGGCCATGGAATTGGAAGGGATCTTCATGAAGACCCAATTGTCTTAAATTATTTAGATAAACCAGTCAATAGAACCTTAAAAATAAGCCCAGGATTAGTTATTGCTATTGAAGTAATTTATTCTTTGGGAACATCTGAGATGAAGATGGAGGGGATTGATAATTGGTCGATTGTCACTAAGGATGGTAGTCAAGCAGCTTGTTTTGAACATACAATAGCTGTCCTGTCTAATAAGGTATTTATTTTGACATAGTGTGATATAATATACAGATTATGAAGAAACAAAAAAAAGATGTTCTTGTTGTTGAAGGAGAAGTGATTGAGAATTTACCAAATACATTGTTTAAAGTTAAATTGTCTGACTCAGATAAGATAATATTTTGTTATCTTTCTGGAAAAATGAGAAAGTATTATATTAAGATTTTGCCTGGAGATAAGGTTAAAGCGGAGTTGACAGCTTATGATTTAAATAGGGGAAGGATTGTTTATCGATTATAAATATGAAAGTAAAAGCATCAATAAAAAAAATCTGTTCTAATTGTAAAATTGTTAAACGAAAAAAAAGATTATATGTGATTTGCGAAAATCCAAGGCATAAACAAAGGCAAGGATGAAATTAAAATCATAAAGACTAAACTTAAAATCCTAAATAGATTATGAAAATTAAAGAGTTAACAATAGTTTGAGATTTTGAGTTTAAAATCTATAATTTAGAAGTTTTATTTTTATTTATGGCAAGATTATTTGGAGTTGTATTACCAGACGACAAACGAATAGAGTATGCGTTGACATTAATATATGGAATTGGTTGGTCTACTGCCGATAAAGTTTTAGTTCAAGCTAAAATTAATAAAGATGCGAAAGTAGGTAAACTGGGTGATGAAAATCTAAAAAAGATTGCAACGATTATTGAAAAAAATTTTAGAATTGAAGGAAATTTGCGGGAAGAGATTAATGAGAATATAAAACGTCTTAAAGATATTCGGTGTTATCGTGGTTTTAGACATATGGCTGGATTACCAGTAAAAGGGCAAAGAACAAAATCCAACTCACGAACAAAAAGAGGAAAAAGAAGAACAGTTGGAGCGTTAAAAAAAGAAGACTGGACAAAAATGCAACAACAAGGATCTAAAACAAAATAATTAATAAAAATATGGCTAAAAAGAAAAAAACAAAAAGAGTCGTTGAAAAAGGAAAAATATATATTACAGCGACTTTTAACAATACTTTGATTACCATTACAGATGAAAGAGGTGGCCCTGTAGTCACTGGATCTTGTGGTATGTTTGGATTTAAGGGAACCAGAAAGTCAACCCCTTATGCAGCTAATATTACAACAGAAGCAAGTCTTAAAAAAGCAGTTGTTAATTATGGTTTAAGAATGGCCATGGTTTTTGTAAAAGGTATTGGTCCAGGTCGTGAAGCAGCCTTAAGAGTGATTAAAGGATCAAATATAGATATTAGTAAGATTGTTGATATTACGCCAATACCTCATAATGGTGTTCGTCCACCAAAGGTAAGAAGAGGATAATTATAAATTTTCGGCGTTATTTAGTATTGATATGCGTTATACAGGTCCAAAAAATAAATTAGCCAGAAGAGAAGGGATTGATCTTGAATTAAAAACACCAGGATCAAAAGCCCAATCAAATTTATTAAAAAGATTAAATATTTTGCCAGGTCAGCATGGTGTCAAAAGACGGCGAAAAATGACTGATCATGGTTTTCAATTGAGAGAAAAACAAAAATTGAGACACTTATTTGGTTTGACAGAAAAGCAGTTAAAAAGATACTATAAAAAAGCAGTTAAGAAAAAAGGAAACACAGGATTTTTTATGTCCCAATTTTTAGAAAAAAGATTAGACAATTTTGTTTATCGATTAGGATTTGCTCCTACTCGAGCATCTGCTCGACAGCTTGTTTCACATAAACATATAAAGGTTAATGACAAAATAGTTAATATTCCTTCCTATCAAGTTTCAGTCGGTGACGTGATCACTTTTAACAAACAGAAAACAGTCAAGATTCCGTATATTGAAAAAAGCTTGGCTAATAAGGATTTAATAATACCTAAATATTTAAAAAAGAAAGGATTAGTTGGAAAATTAGTTCTTGAACCAACTTCAGAAAAAATTGAGAATCAGATAAATTTAAAATTAGTTATTGAGTATTATTCTCGTTAAAAATTATTGCCACGTTTATGTGGTTTTAAAAATCTATGATTAATCCAAAATTCAGCACTAAAAAAAATAAGGAGACAGAAGATTATTGTCAGTTTATAATTGAACCACTTCCTTTTAGTTTTGGACACAGCATGGGAAATGCCTTAAGAAGGACACTTCTTTCATCATTGTCAGGAGCAGCTATTACCTATGTAAAAATAAAAGGAGCTCCTCATATGTTTACAACCATTAAAGGAATTAAAGAATCAATGTTAGAAATAATTTTAAATCTAAAACAGCTCCGCTTTAAAACAAATGGAAAAGGTCCTTTTAAAATGGAGTTAGATGTTAAAGGAAAAACAAAGGTTTTTAGTAAAAGTTTAAAAGGAGAGGCAAAAGTAATTAATAAAGATGTTTTTATAAGTCAGTTAACAGATGAAAAAGCTCGTTTGAAAATTGAAGCTATTGTTGAAGTAGGATCGGGTCATTCTTTAGCTGAAGAAAGAACAGATCAAAAATATGGATATATTCCTGTTGATGCTTTTTTTTCTCCGGTTAAAAAAGTAAATTATAAAGTTGAAGAATCTAGAATTGGAAGAAAAGCAAATTTTGATCGTTTAATTATTGAAGTTTGGACAGATAAGAGTGTTACTCCAACAGAATCGCTTCAACAAGCAACATTGATATTGTCAGAGCATTTTAATTATTTATTATCAGGTAAGGATACTCCAAAACCAAAAGAGGAAAGAAGTGAAGAAGAGATTAAAAGAGAGAAAGAAGATGAAAGAGTTTACAATACAATTATTGATGAGTTAAATTTGCCGTCAAGAGTTATAAATACCTTGCTTCGTGAAAAAATAGAGACAGTTGGAGATTTGACTGAAGTTGGTAAGGATAATTTGAGAAAAATGAAAGGGGTCGGCAAGAAATCTGTTGACTTAATTGAATCTGAATTGTCTAAACTAAATATAAGTTTAGGATGAATGTATGAAGCACAGAGTAAAAAAATCAAAATTTCATTTTGGTCGAGATGCTAATAGAATGTTGTTAAGAAAATTAGCCATTAATTTTATTAAAAACAATAAAATTGTGACAACAGACGCTAAAGCAAAAGTATTAAAACCATATATTGAAAAACTGGTTGAAAAATCCAAGAATAAGACTGAGGCCAATAAAAATGTTTTATTAAAAAAAGTTAATGATAAATTAATTATTCAAAAACTATTTAAACAGATAGGTCCAAAATTTAAAAATAGAATAGGCGGTTATGTTCGGATAATTAAGCTAGGAATAAGAGAGTTGGATGGAGCAAAGATGTCTCGAGTTGAATGGGTTGAAGATTTTAACAAAGAAGAAAAAAAATTAAAAGGAAAATCTAAGAAAAAAAAAGAGATAGATAAAAAGAATCAGAAACAAGAATCTAAAAAACAATAAATTATTATCTCAAACCAATCTTAAAAAAATATGCCGACACTAACAAAATCAACAAAACCAGTAAAAAAGAAAGAAATTAAAAGAAAATGGCATCTAATTGATGTTAAAGGTGAGATTTTAGGAAGAATTAGTTCTAGAATTGCTTCTTTACTTCAGGGAAAAAATAAGATTAATTATGTTTCTTACTTAGATATGGGTGATAATGTGGTTGTCATTAATTCTAAAAAAATAGTTGTTACTGGGAACAAGGAAGATACAAAAGTTTATCATCATTATTCAGGATATCCAGGAGGATTGAAAAAAATCGCCTATAAACAATTAATGGAAAGAAATCCTAATGAAATTATTAAAAGAGCTGTTAAGGGGATGCTTCCAAAAAATAAACTGAGGAAAAGAAGGATGTCAAGATTGTTTGTTTTTTCTGATGAAAATCATTCTTATAAAGATAAGTTTTGAGAATTTAAAAATTAAGAATTAATTAAATTTTATGGCAAAAAAGACTAAAACCTTAAAGACTAAAACTTTTAAATATTATGAAGCAGTTGGGAGACGGAGAGAAGCGGTGGCTAGAGTGAGATTATATTTAGTTAATAAAAAAGATAAAATAGCAAAGGTAAATAAATTGAAGATAAAACAAGGTGAAATATACGTTAACCACAAACCAATAGACTTAGTTTTTAAATCAAAAGTGGAAAAAGAAAAATATATACTACCTTTAAAATTAACAAAAAATGAAGACAGATTTGCTGTATCAGTTACAATTAAAGGAGGAGGGAAAAACGGTCAGTTGGAAGCAATGGTTAATGGGTTAGCTAAAGCAATAGAAAAAGCGGATAAAGAGACTTATCGACCAATTTTAAAGAAAAAAGGCCTTTTGACTCGCGATCCTAGAGTTAGAGAACGAAGAAAAGTAGGAACAGGTGGTAAAGCGCGAAGGAAAAAACAATCTCCAAAGAGATAATAATTCAGTTTTAAATCATCTATTTAGAACATCTTTTGGATTTTTTTGTGATCCAAAAATATATATTTTTTCTTCCAAAGATTATCAATGGTTGTTTCGATCTCAAATGAATTTTTAAAAACTTGGGATTGATATTTAAAATAAGTCCTCAATTCATATAATGAAGACGAAAACAAAAGGATTATAAGAGTAAATTGAACAAGTGTTTTTCGATTATATAAGAATTTATTATTGATAATAATAATTATTCCTTGACCGATAAAAAAGATAACTGATGGGATAACAACAAATGTTCTTAGCATATTTGGGTTTTCCCAAGGATAGGTGAGTATAGAAGGGATGATACTGATAATTAAATAAAAGATAAAAAAAGAATTATGAGTTTTTTTTAAACGGCGAAAAGCTTTGTAAAGACCCATAAGAAACAGAGTTCCAAGAACAGGATTTAGAGCTGGTTTATAAGGATAATTATGCCTTCCATTCGAGTCGCCTTTTACAAAAAACATCAAGCTGGTATTAATTATATTTCTTGCTAAGAATTCAGATTTCTTTGTTAAAGAAAGATTTTTATCTTTAAAAAACAACTCTTGATTAATTCGGATATCATGATTTTTTATAAAATAAGTAGAAAGAGGAATAATAGTCAATATAAATATGAGGGAACCAATAATAAGTTGTTTTTTTGTTCTTGACCAGATCAAAACACAGTTGAGGATATTTCCTTGATTAGAGTGTTGGAATAAAGAGAATGTTTTTTGTCCATGGAGGTTCCTTTTTAGCAAAATAAAGGTAAAAGGGAGAATGAAGAATATTCTGCCAGATGGATAAGAATTAAAAGCTAATCCAGCAAAAAAAGAGGTTAGAATAATATGAAAATAACTTTTAGACTTTAAGTATTGAAAAAGAAAAAATATTGAAGATAATTCTAAGAACAATAAAAATGTTACTTCAAAAGCAAAACGTGAAAAATTAAAATACCAGCGAGAGGTAACAAAGATAAGAGAAAGAATAAGTGGAAGGTTTGAAACTAAAAAATTAGTTTTTTTCTTCTTTTTATTAAAACAAATTGTCATTAGTTGATAAAATAAGATAACGTTTATAAGAGCAAATAAAGCAGAAGGGAATCTGAGTCCAAAATTGTTTACACCAAAGATTTTAAAAGAAGACAAAAGTATATAAAAATACAAGGTAGAATGACCAGTAGCATAAGTAGAGTATGGAGTATATGATTTATTATCCAGAGATAAAGCTAGTTTGGTAAATTCAACCTCGTCAAAAGCTAAATTTTTAGGGACTTGATTAAAACGAAAAAAAATTACAAAAAGGCTGACAATAAGAATTAATAGAATTTTTTTCATAGTTTAATTTTAGTATAATTATCTTGTTATGAAAGATCTTTCAATTATTATACCTTCTTATAACACAAAAGACGTTACTTTAAGATGTTTAATTAGTTTAATTAATCAGTTGAGTAAGGAGAAACAGTTAACAGGAGAGATTATTGTTATTGATAATGGATCAACAGATGGTTCAGTTAAGAAGATTGAAGAGCTAAAAAAAACCTGGGTAGATTTAATTCTGATTAAAAACAAAAAAAACATGGGTTATTCTAAAGCTAATAATCAAGGATTAATGATAGCTAAAGGTAAATATATATTGTTTTTAAATTCTGATGTCATAATTAAGAAAATAAGTTTTTTGGATTTAAAAAATTATTTAGACAAAAATAATCAGATAGGAGGATTAACAATTAAGGTTTTACTACCTAATGGAAAAATTGATCCAGCTTCACATCGAGGGTTTCCTACGGTTTGGAACTCATTTTGTTATTACAGCCAACTTGAAAAAATATTTGGTCAAGTTCCTTTATTAAATAGATTTTTTGGCGGTTATCATTTAACTTATTTAGATTTAGATTTAATTCATGAGATAGACTCACCATCAGGAGCTTTTTATCTTATTCAAAAAACAATTGTTGATAGACTTAATGGTTTTGATGAAGATTTTTTTATGTATGGTGAAGATATTGACTTATCCTTTAGAATAAAAAAACTAGGATATAAGATTGTTTATTACCCTTATTATCAAGTAATTCATAAAAAATATGTTAGTGGTTTGGGTAATTCAAATAAAAAACTTCAGCAGGTAATAAAAAAACATTTTTACCAAGCAATGAAGATTTTTTATCAAAAACATTATTACCCAAAGAATAATTGGATAATAAATAAGATTGTTTATTTATCAATTTTTCTTAAAGAAAAATTTTTATAGATGAAAAAAATAGGAATAGATGCTAGACTTATAGGACAAACAGGAGTTGGAGTTTATATTTCAAATCTTTTGTATGATCTTCAATCTTTAGAAACTTCAGGATATTGTTTTTATATATACTTATTAAAAAAAGATATAAACCGATTTAATTTTAACTCAAAAAATTTTGTTAAAAGGAAAGCTGATTATTTATGGCATAGTTTTTCCGAACAAATAGGATTTTTAAATAGATTGTATAGAGACAACTTAGATCTAATGCATTTTACTTATTTTTCTTATCCATTATTGTATAAACGTAGATTTATAGCTACGGTTCATGATTTAACTCCATTAAAATTTAAAACAGGAAAAGCTTCAAGTCGATCGACAATAGAGTATAATATAAAACATTTTTTTTATAAGAAAGTGATTGCTTCTCAAGTTAATAATGCAGTTTCAATTATTACTCCAAGTAAAAGTGTTAAGAAACAGGTTGAGAAAGAGTTTGGGAAGGTTAATAACAAGAAAATTTTTTCCATTTATGAAGGAGTAAACTACAAGCTTAAAAAAACAGTTGAGAATAAAAAATTAAAAGAAGAGTTTTCTAGCCCATTTTTTATTTATGTTGGAAATTTTTATCCTCATAAAAATGTTGATAATCTTGTTCAAGCTTTTTCTAAAATAAAGACCGATAAAAAACTAATTCTTATTGGTCCTGATGATTTTTTTAGCATTGAATTGAGTCAATTAATTAATGATTTGAAGCAAAAAGAAAGAATAAAATTTTATTTTAATCCAAAATTAAAAGATTTGGTCTTTTTTTATAAAAATGCTCAAGCCTTAATTAATCCCTCATTATCTGAAGGGTTTGGTTTACCTTTGATAGAAGCTTTATACTTTAATTGTCCGATTATTGCTTCAAAAATTCCAGTCTTTCAGGAGTTATACCAGAACAAGTTTGTTTCTTTTAACCCGCAAAATATTGATGATATTGTAGAGAAATTAAATAACTTTTTAAAGAGACAGCCACAAGAAAAAGATTATTCTAAGATTATTGAGAAATTTTCTTTTAAAAAAATGGCTAAAGAAACATTGGGTTTATATAAAAAAGGGTTAACCTCGGGTTTTAAGGAATTTTTTTAAAGCCAGTTAAAGGTTGAAGTACTTTTGGAATTTTTATTGAACCATTTTTTTGCTGATAGTTTTCTAAAATAGCGATTAGTATTCTTGGTGAAGGTATAGCTGTATTATTAAAAGTAAAGCAGAAATGAGTTTTATTATTTTTATCTTTATATTTTATATTTAATCTTCGTGCTTGGAAATCTCCCATAATAGAGTTAGACATGGTTTCACCATAATTATTTCTTGAAGGCATCCATGTTTCAATATCATATTTTTTAATCTGTGGTTCACCCATATCTCCGGTACACATTAAAAGAACTCTGAAGGGCAGATTTAAATCTTTTAATATTTCTTCAGCGTTTTCTTCTAATTCTTGATGAATTTTTTTTGCTTGTTCAAGATCATTTTTAGCAATAATTACTTGTTCGATCTTCCAAAATTCATGAACTCTATAAATTCCCTTGGTATCTTTTCCATAAGCGCCTGCTTCTTTGCGGAAACAGGGTGAAAAAGCAACAAATTTTTTAGGAAGTTCTTTTTCAGTTAAAATTTCATTAGCAAAAAAAGCCGTTACCGGCACTTCGGCTGTTCCGGCAAGAAAAGCATCTTTATCGTTTAATTGATAGACTTCTTGTTTTCCCCATGGGAATTGACCTGATCCAAAAAGAGTAAAACCTTTAACAATTGATGGAGCAATAACTGGAGTATATCCTTTTTTAATTATCTTATTAAAGACATAGTATAAAACAGCAAAATGAAGCTGGGCGAGTTGATTGGTTAGAAAATAGCCTCGGAAACCAGAGATCTTAGCTCCTCTTTTTAGATCAACTAAATTTAGTTCTTTTCCTAGTTCAAGATGTGATTTAGGCTTAAAATCAAATTTAGGGATTTTACCCCATTTTTTTATTTCCAGATTATCATTTTCATCTTTACCAATTGGTACTTCATCTAAGGGAACATTAGGGACATAAGAAACAAGTTTAAAAAGCTTGTCTTCTATTTTCTTTAATTTTTCCTCGTAATTTTTAATCTCTTTTTTTATTTTTTTTCCATGCTGGCGGATTTCTTTTGTTGGTTTTTGATGAGTATTTTTATTTCTTTCTTGGCGAAGTTTTTGGATTTTCTGGATTAATTGGCGCCTTTTATCATCTAACTCAATTATTTTGTCAACTTCAATTTTTCTGTTTTTATTTTTCGCTGCTTGAATAACTTTTTGTTTATTTTTTTTAATAAAATCAAGTGATAGCATATAAGTTTGGTTTTTAGTTAGTTTATTTTAACAAACTTTTTGTAATTTTAGGAAACAACTTTTTCAAAGCCTTGATTCGATGATTGATTAAATTATGTTCTTTATTGGTTAATTGATCATAGTACTTATTATATTGATCAACTATAAACAAAGATTTGTACGGATAGCCTTTGATGGTTTTTTTACTTGGTTTTTCTGCAACACGACCTTTAATTTTTTGATGAGAGAAAAACTTTTTTTTGGTTTGAGGATTATAAAAACAAAGACTGGTTTCTAAATAGGCGGTTCTTTTAGGTTGAGAAATATTAGACATTCTTTTTAAAGTATAGGCGATTAATTCTTTATCTGAGGCTGAATGACCAAGCCAGCGTCGGGATTTAACCCCTGGTTCGTTGTTTAAAATCGGAATGGTAAAAGAGCCATCATCGCTGATTGTAGGCAGATGGGTTAAGTTTCCATAATAAGTGGCTTTTATTTCTGCATTTTGAGAGATAGTTTGTCCAGTCTCTTCTGGAGAATTTTTTATATTTAAATCAGAAGGAGAGAGAATCTTAAATTTATCTTTATAATAAGATTTGATAATTTGATTTAATTCATCAAATTTAGCTAAGTTATGGGTTCCAATGAAGATTTTTAAACTCATATTATAATCCCAACTGATCTGAAATTTCTTGCATTGATTTTAAGGTAATGGAAATAAATTCTTTAAGGGGAATATTTAATTTTTCTTGGCAAAGTTTTATTTGTTTTCGATTGACGCCTTGAGCAAAAGATTTAGAAAGGAATTTTTTTAAGACCGAATCAAGTGTGACTGAAGCTAGTTTTTTGTCAGGCATAACTAAAGCAGTGGCAATGATTAAACCAGTTAACTCATCACAGGTGTATAAAGCCCAGTCCATTGTTGTTTTAGGTTGGTTTTCTTTGTTTCTTTCAAAGTTGTGGGAAAGAACTGCTTGAAGTAGCTGGTTATTTGTTTCACCGGCTTGTTTTAACCACTGAACTGTTTTTTTCCCATGAAGTTTATGATTGGTTTGGGTTTGTTCCCAGTCAGCGTCATGAATTAGACCAGCAAGACCCCAAAGGTTTGGGTTTTGATTAAAGTGATGAGCTAGCTTTTTCATTGTTGCTTCAACAGCTAATCCATGTTTAACAAGATTTTTATTTTTTACTTGGCTGGTTAATATTTCTAGAGCTTTTTGGCGTGAAATGGTTTTTTCATCAGTTTGATTATGGCTATTGTTTAGATTGTGAGGTGAGGGTTGATTATTATTATTTTCAGGTCGTAAAGTTGGAAAAAGAATAACATCCTTTATATTTTTTTGGTCAGTTAAAAAAGCAGTTAATCTGTCTATACCCATTCCCCAGCCAGCTGTAGGGGGCATGCCGTATTCTAAAGCTCTAATATAATCTTTATCTAAAACTTGAGATTCTTCAGCTCCTTTTTTTGAAAGTTGCATTTCTTTAAGCCAACGAGATTCTTGATCTTGGGGATCATTTAGCTCGTTGTAAGCATTAATAAACTCTTCTCCAGCTACTAAAAGCTGAAAAACAGCTGTTTTTGAAGTATCATTTTCTTTTCTTTTAGCTAAAGGCTTAAGTTCAACAGGATAATCAATGATAAACAAGGGTCCTTTAAGTTTTGGTCTAATATGTTTTTTATATAGTTTATCAAGGATGTTTCCATAACCGATTATTTTTTTATCATTAAGAAGATTTGTTTTTTCTACTAATTTAATTAACTCTTTTTCTGTTTTTATTTTATTAATATCTATTTTTAAATATTTAATAAATAGATCTTGATAGCTAATTCTTTTCCAGGGCAAAGTAAAGTCATAGGTTTGATTTTTATATTTAACTTTAAGAGTTCCTTTTATCTTTTTAATTACAAAACTAAGCATTTTTTCAGTAAATTCCATTAAGAAGTTATAATCAGTGTAAGCCCAATAAAACTCTAACTGAGTAAATTCAGGATTATGGGATTTACTAATTCCTTCGTTTCGAAAATCTTTTCCAATTTCATAGACTTTTTCAAAACCACCAACAATTAATCTTTTTAAATATAATTCATTAGCTATTCGGAGATAGAAGTCAGAGTTTAGAGCATTGTGGTGGGTAATAAATGGTTTAGCGGTTGCTCCGCCATATATTGGTTGAAGGATTGGTGTCTCAACTTCAATAAAATCATGATCATTTAAATAATTTTTTAAAAGATTTATAACTTGGGTTCGAATTAAAAAGATTTTTTTTACTTGAGGATTAATTAACAGATCAACATATCTTTGGCGGTATCGTTCTTCAATATCTTTAAGCCCGTGCCATTTGTCCGGAAGTGGTCTGATTGATTTTGATAAAAGAGTAAAATCTTTAACTAGAATTGAAATCTCTCCTTTTATTGTTTTAGTTATTGTTCCTTTAACAAAAAGAAAGTCGCCAATATCAATTAACTTTAGGAGTGAAAAGCTATTTTTTTTTAAGACATTTTCTTTGAACATCAGTTGGATTTTTTCAGTTTCGTCTTTTAAATCAGCAAATACAAGTTTGCCATGACCTCTTTGGGAAAAAACTCGACCAACAACAGCCACTTTTTTATTCATCATTTTTCGGCTTTGTTTAATAGTTGTTTTTTTACAGCAAAATGAAGGATAAGGATTTATATTTTTATCTATAAGTTTTTTAATTTTTTTAATTCGTTCCTGACGAATCCCAGATAAAGAGTTTTTCATATCAATATTATTAAAAGGAAAAGTTTTTTAATTATTTTATTATAGCACACTCAAACAATCAAAAAAAATAAAAAGAAGATAAAATTCATTTTTTTATAAATTTTCAAACCGTTTTTTTTGATAAATTTTAGGAATATTTATTTTTACAATTGGATATTTTGTTGCAATTGAGAAGATAAGTTTTTCTGATGAATTATTTTTATTTCATCGTAATT
>CAYTFR010000005.1:0-32240 GCA_964437175.1 uncultured Gammaproteobacteria bacterium
GTCCGAAATGTTCCAGTGTCAACATTATTTATATGCCAGGGAACAAACTCAAGATAGGAGATTTTATTCAACCAGGAACAACCATCTTAAGCGCGATAAAATTATCACGCTACATTTGTGGTGATTGCGGTTATATTGAACGTTGGATTGAAAATAAAAATGATCTTAATAAGTTATCAGAAAAATACAAATAAATTTTAAATTTTTGCAGACCTACCTTACTACACTCTCACTTCACTACGTTTCGTTCGAGGTACATAAACAGTGTATTTTACTTAGAGCCTTGCAGACTCACGTCCATATCCAACCCTCTATGCTATAAAATAGAAAAATGTGGTATATCTATGTTCTTAAAGAACTGAAACACGCCAAACACTCGTACTATATTGGTTATACGAGTGACTTAAAAAGAAGACTTACAAAATACAATGAAGATAGTAAAAAAGCTGACCTGGTTTAGAAGCCTACCAAACTGAAGTACGAGCAAGGTTAAGAGAAAAAAGACTAAAGTATTATAGTAGTGCTTGGTGTGACTTAAAGAAAAAGTTAAAATTAGTTTAGAGGACTGGAGATTGCATATACGCAAACGTTGTTCAAAATAATGAAAAGTTTTATAATTTCTTACAGAAATTAATTTAGGACTATTTTTTATTATAAAACTATGTTTCAAGGTGTAAAAAACGGCTGGCAATTAATCGTACAATCAATAAAAGTTTTTAATCGCTATCCAAAATTTATAATTCCATTATTGATTATTTGGTTTGTTTATGCACCGATTATTTTGTATCTAAAATACTGGATTAATTGGGAGGCGTATACCAACCTTCAAGTTTTTCTAATTATATTTGGAATAATTTTTGTTTTTGCCTTTTTACTTTCATTTTCCTGTTCTGTGTTGCTGGAATTAATACAACAACTAGAATCAGGAAAAGAAATGAGCATTACAAAGGCTTTCAAGGATACACTTACAAATAATACAATCAAAATATTACCAGTGGTTTTTATTTGGACAATTATTTGGTTTATTTTATTAATAATTCAGGCATTATTATCTGAAAAGGAAAAAAAAGAGAAAGAATCATTTAGCGCTGAAAACGCAGCAAAAACATTAGGGGACTATCAAGAAGCTTCATTATCCGAAGTGTTTGTTGAATCATTAGAAAAAGGAGTTCGTATGGTCATTTTTTTAATTCTTCCTGCAATAGCTTGGGAAAATTTGAGTTTCTGGGAATCTGTAAAAAAAGGTATTGCTGTTTTCAAATCTAATCTATCTTCATTCATAACAGGTTTTCTTCTTACTGAACTAACCTCTATTATCATCTATTTACCGCCTGCTATATTGTTTTATATTTCTAAATTAAAAGTTTCATTCCCTGATTGGGTTTGGGTAATAACAATTATTTATATCGCTTTTGCTTGGAGCTATTCCATCTACTTAGAACAAATGTTTACTGCTGAATTGTATTTATGGAATTATAAGTGGGAGAAAGAACTCGTAAAAGCGCAGGCGGAAAACAAACCCATTCCAAACATCAACGATATTCCAAAACCATCGGTTCTTAATGAAGTAAATGATCTTCTATAAAAGATAAGGATAAAAAACTTCCTAAAACCCTGATTACTATTTTTCCAAATAATTTATACAAAACTCCAGTTTTAGAATAGAGGTTTTTGTATCCGCTAATAAATACTATATAATTAGTAAAAGATTAATCTTGATAAAATCAAGTTAAAAATAAAAAATATGCAAAATAACAATAAACAAACAAGTAATAAAAAGACAATCCTCCGAGCTGAAAAACTAATAAATTTGATAGACTACCAAGATAATTCTGTTGTTAGCAAAACAATTATTAATAAGGAAACAGGAACAATAACCTTGTTTGCTTTTGATGAAAATCAAGGACTAAGCGAACACACAACGCCTTTTGATGCTTTTATCTATCTTGTTGACGGTAAAGCAAAAGTTACCATCTCCAACAAAGAGTTTCAAATAGAAAAAGGTCAAACAATCACCTTACCAGCTAATCAACCCCATTCCTTAAAAGGAGTAAAGAAATTTAAAATGATTTTAATAATGATTAAATCTTAGTTGTAAATTTCATAATAAAAATCAAATTAAAAACTCTAGATATTAATATGATAATCTCAAACAAGCTTATACCCTTTGAAAAATTAGTCTACTCTCTTATTGTTATCATCGTCGCAATTATTATTAGACTCTTTATTAATCAAAGTTTGAACATTATTTTTAAGAAATTAAAAGGAAAAATTAACCAAAAAAAAATTATTGCCAAAACAAAAACTCTGAGATCACTATTTCAGAATATAGTTGATGTTTCTCTTTTCTTAGTCGCTTTGTTAACAATACTATCAGGCTGGGGGGTTGATATTATTCCCCTTGTCACCGGAGCTGGAATTTTGGGTCTAGCCATATCTTTTGGAGCCCAATCTTTGGTTAAAGATATTATTGCTGGTATTTTTATCCTCTGGGAAGATCAATTTAACATTGGAGATAAGGTTAAAATCGGCAATCTAGAAGGTTATGTTTATAAAATCACTCTTAGAATGACCATTCTAAAAGATGAAGAAGAAAAATTAATCTTTATTCCTAACTCTCAAATCAAATCAGTTGTTCTCTATCCGAAAGCTTAATAACTATAATTATTAAGTTATTTCCCTTCTTTCATTGCATTGATAATGTTTCGAGGTACTTCTTCATAATGAGAAGGCTCCATATAGAAAAAACCTCTACCTTCGGTTAATGATCTCAAAGTAGTTGCATAACCTGATAACTCAGCTAAAGGAGCATGAGACTTAATCAAAGCTGTTCTCCCCTTTTTATCTGTTCCTGAAATCTTACCTCGCCTGCTTGATAAATCACCAATCACTACTCCCATAAACTCATCCGGCACAGTTACATCAAGCCTCATAATCGGCTCAATTAAAGTTAAACCAGCTTTTTTTACTCCTTCCTGTAAAGCAATAGAACCAGCAATCTTAAAAGCAATATCTGAAGAATCAACATCATGATAGGTTCCATCATATAAAGTAACCTGAATATCTGTAATTGGATAACCTAAAAGGACTCCTTTATCCATTGCTTCAATCAAACCTTTCTCAACTGATGGAATAAACTCTGAAGGAATAGCTCCTCCTTTAATTTTATTAATAAATTTAAATCCTTCTCCGCGAGACAATGGTTCTATCTCTATCAAACAATGACCATACTGTCCTCTTCCACCGCTCTGTCTAATATACTTTCCTTCTGATTTAACCGTTTTTGAAACTGTTTCTTTATAAGCCACCTGTGGTTTTCCAACATTAACATTCATTCCCATCTCTCTTTTCATTCGATCAACTAAAATCTCTAAATGAAGCTCTCCCATACCGGAAATAACTGTTTGGTTAGTCTCATGATCAATTTTAACTCTAAATGTAGGATCTTCCTCTGAGAGTCTTTGTAAAGTATAGGAAAGTTTTTCTTGATCTGCTTTTGTCTTTGGTTCTATGGCCAAAGAAATAACTGGATCAGGAAATGTGATTTTCTCGTAAATAATTGGGTTTTTTTCATCGGCAATTGTATCTCCAGTCTTAGTCTCTTTTGGACCAACTAAAGCAACAATCTCACCAGCAAAAGCTTTATCAATTTCTTCTCTTTTATTAGCATGCATTAAAAGAATTCGGCTAACTCTCTCTTTTTTACCTTGATTAACATTATAAACATAAGAACCTGAGGTTAAAATACCAGAATAAATTCTTGTATATGTTAATTTCCCTACATGAGGATCAAGTTGTATTTTAAAAGCTAAGGCTGATAATTTTTCCTCTGGTTTTAAACTTCTTGATTCTTCTTTCTCAGTATTAGGATTAATTCCTTTAATCTCTCCTAAATCTATTGGTGAAGGCAGATAATCAATAACCGCATCCAAAAGGGGTTGGACTCCTTTATTTCGCAGTGAACTACCACAAAATGTTGGAATTAATTTATAAGCGATAACTGCTTTTCTTAATACTTTTTTTATCTCCTCAATTTCCAACTCTTTTCCTTCTAAATATTTTTCCAGCAACTTATCATCCATCTCTGCAACCTGTTCAATTAATTTAGCCCTATATTTAAAAACTTTATCCTTTATATCTGAGGGAATCTCGTCTAAAACTGAATATTCTGTTCCTTGAGCGTCTTTATCCCAAATTAATGTTTTAAGAGATAATAAATCAACTACCCCTTTAAAACTATCTTCTTTTCCCACTGGATAAACCATTACTATTGGATTTGATTCTAACCGCTCTTTTATATCATCAATTGTTGCGTCAAAATCTGCTCCCAATTTGTCCATTTTATTGATAAAACAAAGCCGGGGAACTTTATATTTATCTGCCTGTCTCCAAACAGTCTCTGACTGGCTCTGGACCCCTTCTTCAGCATCAAAAACAACTATTCCACCATCAAGAACCCTTAATGATCTTTCAACTTCAGCTGTAAAATCCACATGACCTGGAGTATCAATAAGATTAATCCTCACATCCTTCCAAAAAGTAGTTGTTGCTGCTGAAACAATCGTGATGCCTCTTTCTTGCTCTTGAGCCATCCAATCCATCTGTGTTGTCCCTTCATCAATATCTCCAATCTTATAAGACCTTCCTGTATAAAAAAGGATCCTTTCAGTTGTGGTTGTTTTTCCAGCATCAATATGGGCAATAATTCCTATATTCCTAACTTTATCTAAAGTCACATCTCTATCTTTAGTGACTATCCTTTGTTGAGCCATAATTTTTTTTAATTAATACCTTAAAAAAAAGATTAACGAAAAAAAGTTAATCTTTTGAATTAAATCTCAAAATCTACCATCTCAAATGAGCAAAAGCTTTATTTGCTTTAGCTAATTTTTCTATTTGAACCTTTTTATTGACTGCTTCTCCTTTATTATCAGCTGCATCAAGTAATTCTGATAATAACTTGGCATCAAATGTTTTATATTGTTTATTTGGTCTTTTTTTTGCTGCCTGAACAATCCAACTCAAAGCTAAAAACAATTTCCTTTCTCTTCTTACATCAACTGGCACTAAATAAGAAGCTCCTCCAAGCCTTCGTGGTCTAACCTCTTTTCTTGGAGAAACATTAATAATTGCTTGATGAAATATTTTTAAAGGATCTTTACCTTGTTTTTTTAATTCATCAAAGGCTTTATAAACCAATTTTTGAGCAATTGTTTTCTTTCCATCAACCATTATATAATGAATCAATTTAGAAACTTCTAAACTGCTATATATATAATCCGGTTTGATTTGAGTTTTTTTATAAGACCTTCGTGGCATTTTAAAGTTAAAACAAATTTATATTAAAATTTCTATGAAGACTTGCTTTTTTCTTTCTTAGTTCCATATTTGGATCGTGAAGTTTTCCTTCCTTCAACTCCTGAAGTATCATAAACTCCCCGAACAATATGATATTTAACTCCAGGTAAATCTTTCACTCTTCCTCCTCTTATTAAAACTATTGAATGTTCAGCTAAATTATGCCCGATTCCTTGAATATAAGCAGTTACCTCTACTTTATTAGATAATCGAACTCTAGCTACTTTTCTTAAAGCTGAGTTAGGTTTTTTAGGGGTCATTGTCCGAACTACAGTACAAACACCCTTTTTAAAAGAACTGTTTACTTTTACATATCTTCTTTTTACCGCATTAAAAGAGTTTTTTAAAGCAGCTGCTCTAGATTTCCTTATTTTCTTTTTTCTCCCCTTCTTGACGAGTTGGTTTATTGTCGGCATATTTATTTATAAACTTACCATAATATTTATCTATTAATTCCTTTGATACAGGAATCAGCCTGCCTATTATAACATTTTCCTTTAGACCTAACAAGTAATCAATCTCTCCTCGAATAGCAGATTTACTTAAAACATTGGTTGTCTGCTGAAACGAAGCGGCTGATAACCAGGAATCAGTATAAATAGCTGACTTAGTAATTCCTAAAATAGATATTCTTCCTGTTGAGGGCTTCCCTCCCTGGGCTAATACTTTTTTATTTTCCTCTTCAAACCTCATTTTAGAAACAACCTCATCTTTAATAAAAGAAGTGTCTCCTTCATCCTCAATCATTACTTTATCACTCATTTTTCTGATTATTACTTCAAAATGCTTATCATGAATAGCAATTCCTTGAGACTCATATACTCTCTGAACTTCATTCAACAAATATAGCTGAGCTGCTTTTAAACCTTTTATGGTCACTATATTATCAATATTCAAACTTCCTTCTGAAATAGAAGTTCCTGAAATTATTAATTGACCATCTTTTACTTTTAATTTTTGAGAAAGTGGAACTATAAACTCTTGCTCCTGAAATTTCTCATCCTCTTTTTTCCCTTTAGACTTATTTGTTGAAGTAATTTTTATTTCATATACTTCACTCTCTGTATTTTCATGAATAGAAACCCTACCATCAATCTCAGCTATTGGTGAAACTACTTTTGGAGTTCTTGTTTCAAACAATTCTTCTACACGAGGTAATCCTTGAGTGACGTCAGAAATGACTATTCCACCAAAATGACGAACTCTCATTGTCAGCTGTGTTCCAGGCTCTCCTATTGATTGAGCTGCTATTACACCTACTGGAACTCCGATCTCTACTAATTTGTTTGAGGAAAGATCAGTCCCATAACAAAGCTGACAGACACCATGTTTAGATTCACAATAAAATGGAGATCTTACAACAACCTTATTAACCTCTAATTTTTCAATCTTTTTTATAAGTTGATCATCAACCAACTGTCCTACTTTTATAAGTATTTTTTTCTTTTTTCCATAGACATCCTTAGCTAAAATTCTTCCTTTAATTCTTTCAAGAAATTTATTTCCTCGTTCATCTTTTCTATTGATCAACAAACCTTTTTTTGTTTGACAATCATTTTCTTTAACAATCATATCATGAGAAACATCAACTAATCTTCTTGTTAAATAACCAGCATTAGCTGTTTTTAGAGCAGAATCAGTTAAGCCTTTTCGAGCGCCTCGGGTTGAAATAACATACTCAAAAATCGATAATCCTTCCCTATAGTTTGATTTTGTTGGCACATTAATAATTTTTCCCATTGGATCAACAACCAACCCTTTTACTGCGGCTAACTGTTTTAATTGTTCTTTAGAAGCTCGAGCTCCACCAGATTTAATAATTATTTTTACAGGATTTTCTTCATCAAGTATATTCCATGTTTTATTAGCTAAATATTCAGTTGTATCAATCCATAATTTATTAGAGTATCTTTCTTTTTCTTCTAAAGTTAATAAACCTTTAAGAAAATTTCTCTCTATTTTTTCAACTTTTTTCTCTGTTTTATTGATTATTTCATCTTTTTCTTTAAGTATTTGACAATCAAAAATCGAAATAGACAACCCTCCTGATATAGTTGCTCCCCAAAATCCTATGTCTTTTAAAGTATCAATTAAAGAACCTACTTTCTTATTATCATTTAAAACTTTAATTGCTTGAATAACAACATCTTTAAGATCTTTGGCTTTAATATCTTTATTAAGATATCTTAGTTCTTCTGGCAATGCTTGATTGAAAATTACTCTTCCTGGAGATGTCCTAATTATTTTATTGTCTATTTTTAATAAAATCGGTTCTCTCAACTTAATTTGATTAAATAAATAAGTATTTAGAACTTCTTCTTCATTGTAGAAATATTTTAATTGATCATCTTTTTTGTCAATATAATTATTGTCAATTGTTGTCACATAATAACACCCTAAAGCCATTTCTTTATTAGGCAAAACTAAAGGAGTCCCATCGGCTGGTTTTAGAAGATTCTGATAAGGAAGCATTTTATTTTCCACTTCCTTAATTGCATTTTTAGACAAAGGTAGAAAAACACCCATTGCATCTCCATCAAAATCAGCATTATATCCTGCACATACAGTTGGATGAAGTTTTATTGCATAATAATCTGTTAATACTGGATAAAAAGCTAATATTGATAACTTGTGAAGAGTCGGCGCCCGATTTAAAAGAACAGGTCTATTTTTAATTACTTTTTCAAGAATATCATAAACAATTGGTTCTTTTTGTTCAAGAAAAATCTTGGCGCTTTTTAAGTTAGGGGCTAATCCACGAATAATAATTTCATGAATTAAATACGGCTTAAATAATTCAAGAGCCATGTCTTTTGGAATACCACACTGATCAATTTTTAGTTCAGGTCCAACAATAATTGTTGACCGTCCTGAATAATCTACTCTTTTACCTAATAAGTTTTGTCTAAAACGACCCTGTTTTCCTTTTAAAATATCTGATAAAGATTTGAGCACTTTTGAGCTAGCCCTTCCAGTTGACCTCCCCCTTGACTTTTGAAGATCAATTAAGGAATCAACTGCTTCTTGAAGCATTCTCTTTTCATTTCGAAGTATTATCTCTGGAGCTCCTAAATCAATTAACTGTTTTAATCTATTATTACGATTAATTACTCTTCTATAAAAATCATTTAAATCAGACGTGGCAAATTTCCCTCCTGGCAGTTGAACCACAGGTCTTAAATCAGGAGGAATAATCGGTAATACAGTTAGAACCATCCATTGAGGTTTAATCTCTGATTTCATAAAAGATTCAACCACTCTTAATTTTTTTAATAATTTTGTTCTTTTATCCCCTTTTATTTCACTTAATTGTTTTAATGTTTCAGAATAAACTTTTCCCATATCTAAATTGGAAAGAACCTCATATAATATCTCTGCTCCCATACCGACCTTTAAAAATCCACTAATTTTTTTCTCTTTTAAATATAAATAGTCTATCTCTTCTAAAGTGTATAAAGGACCAACTGTTTTAATTATCTTTATCAATCTATCAAAAAAAGCTTTTTTTTGGGATTTTTTTTTGAGGAATTTGTCAGCAAGCGACCTTATTTGTTCTCTCCCTTTTAAATCAACTTCTTGTTTAGCCATCTCTCTTTGTTCTTTATTGGTTATCTTTTTCTTAACAGATTCTTTTTCTTTATCAATTTCTTTTTTTAATTGTTCTTCTTCTCCTTTATGTTTTAATTCTATCTCTTCTATTTCTTTTTCTCCTAATTCAGTCAGTTTACTTACTGCTTCTTTTTGTTTTTTTTGATTAATATCAACAATTAAATATAAAGCATAATAAATCACCCTCTCTAATGTTTGGGCTGACTTATTAAGAATTAAACTCAATGGAGAAGAAGGCCCTTTAAAATACCAAATATGGGCAATAGGAGCAGCCAATTTTATATGTCCCATCCGTTCCCTTCTTACTGTTGAGGTTGTTACTTCTACTCCGCAACGATCACAAACAATCCCTTTATAGCGCATTCTTTTATACTTTCCGCAGTAACATTCATAATCTTTTGTTGGCCCAAAAATTCTTTCATCAAATAAACCATCTTTTTCCGTTCTAAAAGTTCGATAGTTTATCGTTTCAGGTTTAGTTATTTCTCCATGAGACCAATGAAGTATAGTTCCAGGAGAAGCTAGACTAATTTTTAAACCAGTAAATTCTGCTGAAGTTAAATCATCCATAATTGTTTATTTAACAAAATCAACTGATAATCCCAATGCATTTAATTCTTTTAGTAATACATGAAAAGACTCCGGCACACTTGATTGAGGAATATCTATTCCTTTTATCATTGATTCAAAAGCCTTTGTTCTCCCTCTAACATCATCACTTTTTATGGTTAACATTTCTTGGAGAGTATATGGCACTCTGTGAGACTCTAAAGCCCAAACCTCCATCTCACCAAATCTTTGGCCTCCCATCTGAGCTTTTCCTCCTAATGGCTGTTGAGTAACTAATGAGTAAGGTCCAATTGAACGAGCATGGAACTTATCTTCAACCATATGAATTAACTTTAAAATGTATCCTACTCCAACTAAAACTCTTCTTTCATATGGCTGTCCAGTTTGAGCATCATATAACTTTACTCTTCCATCAATAGGCATTCCTAATTTTTTAAATTCTTCTGAAATAAAACTTTCTTTAATTTTTTCAAAGACTGGAGCTGATAAATTAACTCCTTTTTCTTTTGCAATTAATCCTAATAAACTTTCAAAAAGCTGTCCAAGATTCATCCTTGAAAGAATTGAAAGAGGAGATAAAATAACATCAACTGGTGTCCCATCTTCTAAATAAGGCATATCCCATTCAGGAAGTATTTTAGCAATTACTCCTTTATTTCCATGCCGTCCAGCTAGTTTATCTCCAACAGTTATTTTCCTTAATTGAGCTGTATTAACAATTATTCTTTTTAATACGCTTGGTTCTAACTCATTTGGATCTTTTTTAGAATCAATTGTTTCAATATTAACAACTACTCCACCTTTACCATAAGGAACCCGTAATGACGTGTCTTTTACATCTTTAGCTTTGTCTCCAAATATCGCTCGAAGTAATCTTTCCTCCGCTGTCAATTCTTTTTCTCCTTTAGAAGCAACCTTACCAACTAAAATATCTCCTTCTCTTACTTTAGTTCCAACAACAACCAAACCATTTGAATCAAGGTTCTGAAGAACTTCTTCTCGAACATTAGGAATATCTCTTGTTAGCTCTTCTGGACCAAGTTTTGTCTCTACAACATCCGAAACAAACTCTTCACTAGCAATAGAAGTTAGAAGATCTTCTCTAACTACTCGTTCAGAAATAACAAATCCATCTTCATAACCCAAACCATTTAAAGAGGTATAAGCAACTACTAAATTTTGACCTACTGCCAACTTACCATTTTCTGTTGATGGTCCATCAATTATATTTTGACCTTTTTTAATTTTTTGGTTCAAATCAACTAATAAATGCTGATCAAAAACCACATCTTTATTTGTTCTTTCAAATCTTTTTAATTTATATTCATACTCTTTTTTACTTTTACCCTTAATAATTAATTTTTCAGCATCAACATATTTAACAACACCATCTTCTTCGGCAGTAACACTTCGTTTAAGTGCTTGAGCAATATTTTTCTCAAATCCAGTTCCAACAAATGGTGCTCTGGGCTTAACCAATGGGACAGCTTGACATAACATATGTGTTCCCATTAACGCTCGACTAGCATCATCATTCTGTAAAAAAGGAATAAGAGCGGCTGAAGCACCAACTACTTGCCTTGGAGAAATATCAATAAAATCAAGTTTTTCCACAGGAATTTCAACCAAATCTCCTTTGTGTCTGGCAACAACGGTTTGATCTGTTATATAATTTTCTCCATTTATTCCAACATCATGGGACGTTATATAATATTTTTCCTCATCATCAGCCTGAAGATATTTTATCTCATTAGATATCTTAACTTTTACTTTTTTACCTTTTTTTTCTATGACTATCTTTTTATATGGGGCTTCAATAAAACCATATTTATTTACTCGGGCATAAAGAGATAAATATGTAACAACACCTATGTTAGGACCTTCAGGAGAACGAATCGGACATATTCTTCCGTATTGGGAAGTAGAAATATCTCTAATTGAAAAAGAAGCCCTTTCTTTTTGAATTCCGCCTGGTCCACCAACCGTCACTCGCCTTAGATTATCAAGCTCAGATAAAAGATTAGTCTGATCAATTATTGTTGACAATTGGCTTGTTCGGAAAAATGAATTAACCGCTAAAATAACAGATTTCGGATTGACAACCAATGATGGAGTAACTTTATCCTCGTTGGAAACCAAACTCATCCGTTCCTTAATCTCTCTTTCAGCTCGAACCATACCAACTCTAATTCCATACATTCCAACTAATTCTCCAACTCTTCGTAATCTTCTATTTCCAAGATGATCAATGTCATCAAAACTACCTTTTTTTATAGTTAAATTAACTAGATATTTAATTGTTTCTATTATGTCTTTTTTTGAAAGAAGATAATCCTCTTTTTTTATTTCCTGATCTATTTCTAATTTTTTATTTATCTTATACCGTCCAACTTCAGATAATGAATACCGTCGAGGATTATAAAAAAGATTTTGAATCGTGTTATAAGCATTGTCTAATATTAAAGGTTCTCCTGGTCTTATTTTTTTATATATCTCCAATATGGCTTCTTCCTTGTTTTTTGTTTTATCTTTTTTAAACGTTGGAATAATATATTTTTCTAAAACTTCTTGATTTAATCCTTTAAAGTAATTTTCTATTATCTGACTGTTTGTTTCACCATCAAATGATCGAATAAATGTTGTTGCTAAAAATTTTCTTTTTTTATTGATTTTCATTTCAATTAGACCATTCTTATTTATAGAAAAATCTAACCATGCTCCAATGTAAGGACGAATCTCTGCATTATATGTTGTATATCCTGTAGTTTCATTAACATTAGCAGTAAAATATACTCCAGGAGATCTTACTAATTGATTAATGACAGCCCTTTCTATTCCATTTATAATAAAAGTTCCTCTATCAGTCATTTTAGGGAGATTGAAAAAATAAACATCTTGGGTCCTCTCAACCCCTGTCCTTTTATTAAGAAGAGTTAATGTCAAATAGATAGGAAAATCATAGGTTAATTTCTTTTGTAAACAAAGATTTAAAGAATATCGAGGCTCACCAAAAGAAATATCTTTAAAAGATAAAACAAATCTTTTGCCAGTGTAGTCTTCAATTGGAAAGAATTCGCTGATTATATTTTTAAGATCATGATTTAAAAACCTTTCCCAAGATTCTCTTTGGATTTTAATTAAATCTGACGGCTTTAAATTATCATCTTTAATTCCAAGAGTAATTTCTTTTTTAGAGATTAATGATTTTGGATTTTTTTTTCTCATCAATGTTAGAGATTAGGCAGCCTCCTGCACAATGGGGTAAAGATTTATATTTTTTCCAGAACATAATACCCCCTCTAATATAGAGGGGTTAAGCAAGAATATTACTATAAGGAATCGTAAAAGTCAAGGACTATTTGTTTTAGGGCATAAAACGACCCTTAATTTTGTCTAAAACCGTATTTAAACTAGTGGCGTTTATTTCTTTTGATTTTCCTTTTAAAGAAGATTTTGATGTTTCCTTCTTTTTTTCAAAGATTTGTTTATTTTCTCCAAATTCTTTTAATAAAAGGAAAATATCACCGTCTAAATCTTCTGTCGCCTCAATAAATTTTTTGACATTCTTTCTACCTTCTTTTGTCCCAAAAAGATAACCAGTGATTATTGAAATAGAAATACCAAGTGAAAATCCGAACCAAAAATTTGTCTGGTCATTTCTTTGACTGTTTCTCATTTTTTTTATGTTTAAAATAATCTATTGCTGTAAACAAAGTTTTGATACCAGCAAAAAAACCTGTAATTTCACTTACTCCATGTTTAGCATTTATTCCAAAATGTTCAAAACCATCAACAATATCATTGATTTTTTTTAATGTTTTTCTCACCTCTTTCAACACAAAAATAAGCTGAACACCAATTATAATCAATAAAATAGTGGTGATAGATAAAACAACCATTAATAAAAGTTGAGTAGTATCCATAACTTCCTTTTAAAATTTATACAATTTATATTGTCCTTTAAATTAAGTTTAATGTCAAGGAGATTAATCCAATAAAAGATTTTTTACTTTTTCATGAAAACCATGAGGAGCATTTCTTTTTGCCCAATATACATTAGCTAAATGTAAAGTCTCAAATGTCCCAGTATCAAGCCAATACCCCTCCAACTCCACCCAGTTTAATTTTCCTGCCTTTATATAAAAGTTATTAACGTCAGTTATCTCTAACTCTCCTCGCCATGAAGGCTGACACTTTTTAATATATGAAAAAACTTTATTATCATAAATATATACACCAGTCACGGCATAATTAGAAGGAGGATTTTTTGGTTTCTCAATGATCTCTACAATTTTTCTTTTATTTTTATCATCAAACTTTGGTACTCCAAATCTTTTTGGATTAGAAACTTTTTTTAAAAAAACCATTCCTCCATCATTAAAATCTTTTACTACCTTTGAAAGATCAGCATCAGTTGTATTATCTCCTAAAAATACAGTAATAGATTTTCCATCAGCAAAATCTTCAGCCAAAGACAAGGCATCAGCAATCCCTCCATCTGGTTTCTCTTGATAAGCATATTCTAAATGTCTTATTCCAAATTCTTTGCCATTTTTTAATACTTTTATGAAATCTCCAGAATGCGGTCCAGAAATAATTATTAATATATCTTTAATCCCTGCTCTAACTAATGTCTGAATAGGATAGAAAATCATTGGCTTATCATAAATTGGAAGTAGATGCTTATTAGTTGCATAAGTTAATGGATATAATCTTGTTCCCAAACCTCCAGCTAAAATGACTCCTTTCATAGTAATTTAAATAATTATTAACTTTAATAAAAGTAAAGCAATAAAGCCTATAAAGATATATTCTAACATAATTTTTAAATGCAAGGTATTTTCAATGATGTGATGATAAATTCCCCAAATAATATAAATAGAAGTAAAAGCCAGTAAAATAATAAACTCTATTAATCTTTCTCCTTGAAAAAGTTTTAGAGCAATAAGAAAAAATACTCCTCCTGTTAATAAAAGAAGATAATCAAACCAATGATTGTTCAATTCTGTTTTTATCCGATAAAAAAACTTTCTCATATATTTATAGAATAACCCCTTTTGTTATGAAAAATAAACCTAAAACAATAAAGGTAATAAAAAATAAGTGAGCGATGTTCTTTCCGCTCAACCTAAAAACATTTAATTTTACAGCAAAATAATAATCAGTTAATAAAACTACTCCTAAAAATAAAAAGAAAATAAATATTAAAGAAACAGAATATCCAAAAATATTAAAACTTGATTTGTTTACGCTTCCTGACAAAACCATTTCTTTAGGTTTAGATACGCCAGATAGATCCTTACTAACCTTTATAGGTGTTTTCTGAGCAACAACCAAACTGTTCTCCTTAGATAAAGGTTTCCCAAACATCTGAACAACTAATGTTGTTTCTTCCCCATTTAAAACTCCATTTTTCACAGCAAAACCAACATCTGTATAATCTTTTCGCAATAAATTCTCTCGATGAGATTCTGAATTCATCCAAGCATTAACAACTCCACTGGAAAACAAAAAATTTTTGGCCAAGTTTTCACCAGCATACTCATATTTATAATCTGAGGCTAAAATAAAGCTCCATGGTGTTGTCCCATCAGGAGCATAATGAGCCCAATAATTTTTTTGGAACATATCATGGGCTTTTTTATCAGCTGCTGAAGCTAATTTTTTATTGTAGTCAAGTGAAGATAATCCGTTTTTCTGACGCTCTTGATTAGTTAAATCATATAATTTCTCAACAGTAACATCTGTTGCAAAACCTAGAACATTATGAGAATTACTTATGATATTTTTAGAAGCAAAACTTAAAAAAAGAGCAATGATTACATAAAAAGTTAAAAAATCATGATGAATTGCTCTGGCTTTATAATTATTTTTTTCACTAGGAATAAATAGCTGTTTGACAATTCCTTTTAGCTTGTTCATAAAAAAAATTTAATCTTATTAATATTATTTTTTATTAAAAGAAACATTAAACTAATCCCTAAGGTATCAATAAAAACATCTCTCAATTGACCATTCCGTGTTACTACATAAAGCTGATGAAACTCATCTGAAAAGGCAAACATAATTGAAAAAAATATTCCAATTAAACTTATTTTGTTCAAAGACATGTTTAAAGATTTTAAAGAATAAATTGCTCTAAAAGAAAGAAAATACAACATAGCATATTCTAATATGTGAAGAGTTTTAAAAATTATAAAATCAGTAATAAAGGTTTTAGTAACTGATATTCTTGTTTGAGAAGAAAAAAAATAAATTAGCCCCATCCACAGAAATAATGGTAACCAATAGTAAATAAGTTTGTTAAAGATTTTCATGATTAAATTCTACATTATTTTCAACACAAAATAAATTCAATAACTATCTCCTTTATTTTAACTTTATTACCCACAGGAAACTATAACTTTAGATATCTTATCTTAACCAAAAGATAACTCAAACTTAATAATGAAATTATAAACGAAAACCTCGACAATGTTTTTACAATAATCCATTTTTTAATTAAATTCTCATTTATCATTAATTGGTTAAATAAAGGTCTTGAATAATTATCATCAGTTTGATTAAATCTTTGGGTTGTTAATCCTTTAACCTCACCTTGAGGTACTTTTACTAAATTTTCTCCACGATTGTTTTTTAGAGATTTATTTGATCTTAATGGACCTTTAATTTGAGTCTTTGTATTAGAATTACCTATAACAAGCGCTTGATCTCCTTTATCTTCGCCTTTTTTTTCTTCATTATCAATACAAGGATTATTCTTTTTATCCCTTGACTCTTCTTGTAAACAAAAATTATTATTATCTATCGTTATCCTTCCCCAAGGAATGCCTTTTTCTGAAAAACTATATTGAAATTTATCTTTCTCTTGTTCCTCATTGTTCAGCAAACGAACATCATCTCCATTATTATTAAAAATAGCTGAATTCAAATCAAGTGAGTTATAACCATAAGCAGATATTGTTAGAGAAAATTTTTTAGGAGAAGAACCACCATCAGCAATATCATCTATAAACCAATCAGTTAAAGTAACTATATAAGGATTATTATTGTATAACTCCAGCCACTCCGATTGATTTAAATCAGGATTAACCATTACTTCAGAAATAAAAATATGATTATATTCTTCCTTCTTAGTTGGAATTGGTGAAGGAACAACTGTTGGTGAGGGCAAAATAGTTAAAATAGGAGTTAAAGTCAAAGTTGGCGTAATTATTTCTGTTGGACTTGGCACTAAAGTTGGAGTTGGAGTCGGTGAGAGAACAAAACAGGCTAAATAATTGCTTTCAGCTTTGGTTGTTAGTGAAAGAACATACCAATTTCCAGTCTTATCCGGACATTTAGCAACTGTTTGAGTACTATCAAGAGTGGCTGAATAAGTAGCAACTTCAATCAAGTTATCTTGATCGTCTTTTAAAAAAATTGTGTCTCCGGTATTATTTAGAACTGAGGAACTGGTAGCAATTACATAATTATTAGAATGGACAACATTTCCATTAAAATATAACAACTTGCCTGTTTTATCAGAAAGAGAATAATGTGTTAAATCAATTTCTTTTCCTCCATCATTAAAAATTTCAACCCATTCATAATTTCCTTTTAAAGGAGCCGGATATATTTCATTAAGGTATAGATTAGCTAAAACAGGTTGATTAAAAAAAGAAAGGAAAAAAATTGAGAAAAAAAGATTTATTAAAAACCAATAAATTAATTTGTTGCTTTTTTTTGATACTAACCCATCAGTTAGCATAGACATGAAGATAATAGGTAACAATATTTGAGTCTTTATGAACTAACTTAACATAAGGTAAAGAACAACCTTTGTTTCCTCTAAAACTACCTCTATATAATTCACCATCACTGACTGCAACAACATTATTTGAAGACCCAACTATATCTATTCCATTATGAAAACTGTATACCCATCTCAACCAGGTATTTCTAACAGCCCAAGTTTTCCCATAGCCTTGATTCATTTTAATCAATGGTTTTAATGGCCAATTCATTGAACCTGATGGATTAAATGAATCTCCATCACCAGATCCACAACTTGAACCAGAACAGTTTTGATGTTCAATCGATGATAAATAATTAAAAGGATTAGATACTTGGTCATTTTCTTTAACAATAAAATGAAGGTGGGCTCCGCTTGAATTGCAAGAAGGACCACTAATAAGAGAAGCAATCACATCACCACTCTTGACTTCTCTTAGTTTTGCTTCTGTTCCTGATCCAGCCACAATGGCTCGAATCGCATTATACTCAACTCGGGCTTTTGCTAGAAGCTGTTGATATGATCTCTCATTGTTTTTTGTTACCTTCAATAATCTGTTTTTTGCTAATTTTTGATTGTCTAAAGCTTTTTTTTGTTCATCCAAAGTAATTTTAAGAGTATCTAATTCTTTTTTCTTTTCTTCTCTGATTTTTTTTTGTTCTTCAAAGTTAACCTTAGTTTCCTGGACTTGAATTAATAATTTTTGATTGTTTTTCTGCGTTGTTCTTAAATACTTAAACTGAGTTAAAAACTCACTAGCTGTATCACTATCCAACAACATCATCATCATTGATAAAGGTCTTCTTTTATAGCTTTCAATTACCCCTTCCAAAAGTAAATTTGACAGATAATCTAAAGAAGAATCCAATCCTTCTATTCTTGATGATAAAACATTAATCTCTTCCTCTGTTTTTTTAATTGATTGCTCTGTATTTTTAATCTTGATTGTTGTTAAATAGATTCGAGTATCCATAAACTGAATTTCAGAAGAAAGGGTATTAATTTTTTTTCTTGATAAATCAAGTTTTTGTTCACATGCTTCTATTGTTTGCTTTAATTCTTCTTCTGTTTTGTTTTTTAAATCTGAATCTGATTGACACTCAACTGAATAAATTTTATTAGTTGTAAGAAAAAATATTAATATCAAAACAATTAATCCTTGAAGACTTAAATAAAAAAATGATTTTAGCTTTTGTCTTACCATCAAAATCAATAATAACTTAATTTAAATGTTTTTTCAAAATATTATGAAATTGAAGATCTTAATCTAAGTATTTTTCCGTCGCAAAGAGAGTTGATATAGTAGCAATAATCATTCCAAACAAGGAAAGAGTCCCAAAAATAATAAGAGAAAAGTTTATATTAACAGGCCAAACCACTAATTTAAAATATGAAAAATCTACTGTTAACTGAGGAATCCCTCTTAAATAGGAAGACAAAAAGGGATTGAGATAAAAAAATATTCCTAACAAAACTAAAAATGAAGACAATGAAGCAAAAAAGCCAAAAAAGACTCCTTCTAAAATAAATGGTTTTTGAATATATAAATGGCTCGCTCCTAAAAGACGAAGTAACTCAATCTCTTCTTTATGTAAAGCAATTTTAAAAAGGGTCGTTGTAATAAGAACAATCGCTGACATAATAATAAGAAAACTAAAAAATATAATTGATCCTTTTTTAATAATGTTTGTTAAAGTCAGTAATTTATCAACAATGTCTTTTTGAAAGACAACTTCATCAACTCCTTTTTTGTTTTTTAAATATACTGACAATTCAGATAAATAATTTGGTTTGTTAGCATTAATCTCCAATGATGGAGGTAATATTTCTGGCGATACCATCTCCAGTAAAAGGGGATTATCTTTATTTAGTTTTTCATAAGTTTTGAAGGCCTGTTTTTGAGAGACATAACTGGCTGACAAAACTTTACCTGAAGAAATTAACTCCTCTCTAATTTTAAATATCTGTTTCTCATCTGTTTTTGGTTTAAAATAAACTATTACTTGAGGTTTTGTTTCAACATAACCTAATATGCCGTGTAAAAAACTCAAGACAACAATCATTGTCAACGATAAAAAAAGAGTAAAAAATAAAACTAAAAATGCAGACAATGATTGATATGGGGATCTTCTTATAGAAGTTAATATTTCCCTCATAATTTGTAACCTCCTTTTCTAACATCTCTGATTATTTTTCCTTTTTTCAAAGAAATTACTCTTTTTTGAAAACTATTAACAATATCAGAGTTGTGAGTAGCTATTAAAACTGTTTTTTTCTTCTCTAATTTTTTAAATATCTTCATTATTTCCCATGCTGTTTTAGGGTCTAAATTCCCTGTTGGCTCATCAGCTAAAAGAATATCTCTATTACCTATAATTGCTCTAGCAATAGCTACTCTTTGAAGTTCTCCAGCTGAAAGCTGACCTGGAAAAACTAAATTCTTTTCTTCTAATCCAACTAATTTAAGAGCCTTTTCTACTTCTTTTTTAACTTTATTTTTAGGATAATTCATTACCTTTAAACTCAAGGCTATATTTTCAAATACATTTTTTTCTGTTAATATTTTAAAATCTTGAAAAACCACCCCTAGTTTTTGACGCAATCTCTCTATTTTCTTAAATTTTTTATCAGTAACTTCAAAATCATCAACAGTAATTGTCCCACTGCTTGGAGACATCTCTCTTAAAATTAATTTAATTATGCTTGTCTTTCCAGCCCCTGAAGGGCCTACTAAAAATACAAAATCATTTTTTTCTATCTCAAAAGAAACTTTATCTAAAGCAATATTTCCTAAAGGAAAATTTTTTGAGACATCATCGAAGGTAATCATCATTGAAGCTCCAAGGATTAAAAATCTCTCGAAATCTTAAATTTATAAAATTTAATATTAATACTCAGTGATTTAAAACTATAAAAACAAAATTAATTTTATTTAAATATTTCTACTAAACCAACATCCATTAACCAACCAGCTTTATCTGCCTTAAATGTTTCTCCCCAAACGCGTATTTTCTTTCCGATGTATTTTGATAAGTCAACTGCTGTTGAAGTTAAATAAACATTCTGTGACTCTCCACCGGGTCTTTCTAAATGAAAGTTTCCCTCACCATCAATTCCTCCTTCTTTTAAAACTCCTTCAGCCTTATCTTTAAATGTTTTTTTATCTTTTATACCAACCTGTTTTTTAATCACTTTTTGAGTTCCATCGTTATCAGATAAACTAATTGTTTTATTACTTCCTGGTTTAAATAAAAGAAACAAAACAAATCCGCTTACTAAGCCAAATACTAGAGCTGATGATAGAAACAATAAACCCTTTTTTTTTAATAAAAAAGCCTCTTTCTGTTTATCTTCCTCTAAATTATGTATAAGGTTAGTATTATTTATTGTGTCATTCATATCTTTCTAGAATATCAAGGAATTAAATAAAATACAAGTATCTATAAACTTTAGAATTAAAAATAATTATCTTTTAATCCTTTTGTTTCTAAAAAATACATTGACTTACTTTAGCTGATGAATTTTAGTTTTTTCTCTAAGATAAGCTTCAATAAATTTGTCTAAATCTCCGTTTAATACTTTTTCTACATTTCTTTCTTCGTATCCGGTACGAAGATCTTTTATTAGTTTATAAGGATGTAAAACATACGACCTAATTTGTCTTCCCCATGAAGCTATCTTATCTTTTTTAAATACTTGAATCTTTTTTTGTTTATTTTCCTGCTCTATTTCCCAAAGCTTTGAACGTAATAACTTTAAAGCACTATCTCTATTCTGCCTTTGTCGCCGTTCAGCTTGACAATTAATTGTTATTTTTGTTGGTTTATGAATTAATCTTACAGCCGTAGAAACTTTATTTACATTCTGACCACCATGACCGCCACTGCGAAAAAACTGCCACTCTAAATCATCATCTTTAATTTTAATCTCTCTTTCCTCTATTATTGGCAAAATTTCAACTAATGCAAATGATGTCTGTCTCAACTTGTCAGCATTAAAAGGAGACTGTCGAACTAAACGATGTACCCCTACCTCTGCTTTTAAATACCCATAAGCATAAGATCCATAAACATATAAAGTAACACTTTTTATACCAGCCTCTTCTCCTGAGACTCTATTAACTTCTTCATATTTCCATCCTTTTTTTTCGAAATATCGAACATACATCCGATACAACATTTCTGACCAATCCATCGCTTCAATCCCCCCTTGTCCAGCATGAATAGAAAAAATAGCATCTCCTTTATCGTATTTTTCTCCTAAAAATAAAAGTATTTCATACTGATTAATAATCTTTTCTGAATCTATATATTCCTTTTCATCAAGTAAAAGTTGAGCCATTTCAAGGTCTTCTATCTCTTTTTTTAAAATACTTATTTTTTTTAAGATCTCTTTTGCTCTCTGAGGAGTATCCCAAAGTTTACTATCATAGGTTAACTTTTCTAAAGAAATTAAACTCTGCTTTCTTGCCTTAAGATTAACTACCTGTAAAATGTTATCTAGTTTTTTTTTGAGTATTTCTTCTTTTGCTTCCATAGTTATGGGTAAATTATAAATTTATCAGTTCTAACAGTTGTTTCAATTAAACCATTTAACAATTTAATCATTTAATAGGAGATATGACATCTATTTAGTTATTTTTTAATTTCAGAGTTATTTAAAATCTTGTCCTATGATTAAAACCACATCAGCCGATTCTTCTTTATCTAAAGGTAGAACTTTAGTTTTAGTAATATGATCTTGAAGATCTTTTTTAAGATAAGAAGCAATATTTTCTTTTGATTTTTTAATCTGTATCTCTGTTGTTAGATAATCAAAATTATCAGCATTTCCTGTCACTATCTCTTGATAACCTAATTCTTTTAGGATATCGCTTACTTTTCCAGCTTTACCTTTTATTCCAGAACCATTAAGTATCTTTATTTTTATTAGTTCTCTATTTATCTTTTCTGTTGGTGTTGGAGATTTAGTTGGAATCTTTTTCTTTTTAGGAACTAAACCTTGTGTTGGAACAATCTTTTTTTTAGAAAACAAGCCAAAATTCATCTTTATCTTTCCCACTCCACCTTTAAATTGATAGTAAAACTTTGAGATAAGAAAAAAGGTAGCTAAAGAAAGGATAAAAGAAACAATAAAGATCAATATTTCTTTTTTTGGTAAAGAAATCTGGGCTAATTTTCTTCTTTGTGATTTGATTTTTATAAATGAAGATTCGTCTTTTTCTGTATCTAGAATAAAAGCTCCAAAACAAACATCATACTGCAAAATAGAAAAAGACTTTTCTTTTATGACTAATAATTTTCTATAATCATCGTAGAAATTATTAATAATTCTTTTTAAAGGATTAGTCCACACTCCAACTTTTTTTGTAAACATATCCTGTCTAAAAAGATCAGATTCTTTTCCTGACAGAATTATTCTATTTAATTTCAAGTCTGAGTTTTCAAGCTGTAGCCTTTTATCAGAAAGAGTCTTTTCTAAGGAAGAATCTTTTTCAATCTTTGCTTCCCATTTTTTATTCTCAAGCAATCCAAATGAATCATATAAATATCCTTTGACTTTGTCTGGGATGTTCTCATCTTTGTTTTTTAAATAATGGACAAAAAGAATATTCTCTTTTTTCCCTTTTCTTAAAGTTTTATCAAATAAAGTAAAGTAAGCTTGAGCTTCTAATAATACCGATTGAACACGTAAATTCAATAAAGAAAGGACTTCTTCATATCTCTGAAATGATTCTTTTTCAATAGCAAAAAATGAGATCTGTTTTTGTTTATTAGACTCCCTTTCAACGTAATTATAAAAGTAGTTGTTCAAAGGTTTTGGAAGCTCAACCCGTGCTTTATCTTTAACATAAGAATTAATCGCTGTTGAAGCAACATCTGACGGAACTTTAAAACGAAAAAAAGAAAAAGATTCTTGAGGAAGGATTAGAACAATATCTTTATCTTTAATCTCTGATTGAACTAAACCTTTTGAAACAGATGTATATGCTTCTTTTATTGCTGAAGCTAGTAAATCAACATTTTGTACTTCTCCATCTTTTAGAATTGCTGTTTCGTAAATTTTGTTAAAAACTCCCACTTCATACTGCTTCAAAAGAGTTTTTTTGACATAAAGAAGTTTTAGTTCAGATTTGTCAACAAATAGGTATACCATATAGTTTATTATAGTTGGCATAAAATTAAAAAGCAATTATATTGTTATAAGATTTTTATGTTAGAATATTAGAAGAATGCAAAGCCAAATAAACGAAATAAAAAGCAAATTAGATATTGTTGATTTTATTAGTCCTTTTGTTACTTTAAAAAAAACTGGAAGAAACTTTAAAGGTCTTTGTCCTTTTCACGAAGAAAAAACTCCTTCTTTTATTGTCTCGCCTGAAAGACAAATCTGGCATTGTTTTGGCGCCTGCCAAGAAGGTGGAGATATTGTTAAGTTTTTAATGAAATGGGAGAATATTACTTTTTATGAGGCTTTAAAAGAATTGGCTAAAAAAACAGGAATAAAACTCAAAACACAAACCATTGAAGATAAACAATGGAAAATAAAAGAGAAACTACTGGCTATTAATACCTTATCTGCTAAGTATTTTCAACATATTCTTCATAATACTACTCTAGGTAAAAAAGCTTTAACTTACTTATCATCACGATCAATCAATAAAAAAGTAATAAATACATTTCAATTGGGCTATGCACCAAACTCTTGGGATTCTCTTCTTAAATATTTAATTAAAAAAGGGTTTTCTAAAAAAGAAATTATTTCTTCTGGATTAATGGTTCAAAATGAAAAAGGAAATATCTATGATCGTTTTCGAGGAAGATTAGTTTTTCCTTTAAAAGACAGTCAAAATAATGTCATTGGATTTTCAGGAAGGACTTTAAACAAAAAGAAACAATCAGCAAAATATATCAATACTCCTGAAACCTTGCTTTATAAAAAAAGAAAAACATTATTTGGAATAAATATTGCCAAAGATAATATTAAAAAAAAAGGAGAAGTAATTATTGTTGAAGGAGAGTTTGACGTCATTACTCCTTTTCAACATGGAATAGATAATATTGTTGCCATTAAAGGATCAGCCTTAACAAAAGATCAACTTTTGTTGATTAAACGTCTAACTAATAAAATTATTCTAGCATTAGATACCGATCAAGCTGGTGTAAAAGCAATAGAAAAAGGATTTGAAAAATCTGAAAAATTAGATATTGAGATGTTTGTAATAGATCTTGATTTTGCTAAAGATCCTGATGAAGCAGTCCGTAAACATAAAGGTATGTTTGAAAAAAAGATTAAATCTCCTCAACCAATCTATGATTTTATTATTAATAAAATAATTAAAAATTATAATAAAGATCAATCACTTGAAGATAAGCCTTTTAAGTTAAGTCCTTTTGATAAAAAACGAATGGGGAACAAGATTGTTCCTTTTATTTCAAAAATTCAAAACCCGATTATTAAGTCTTTTTATATTAATAAATTAGCCCAAGTATTAGATGTTGATTCAGCAAGTATCAAAACTCTTTTAAGAAAACAAAAATACCGACGAATAAAACCTCAATATCCTATTTATAAAAAACAAGTAACCAACCAATCAAGAGAAACTATTATTCAAAAATACCTTCTTAGTTATATTTTTCAAAACAAAGATCCTTTTAAAACTGGAGATCATATTTTTAAAATTATTACTATAAAAGATTTCTCTGTTCCTTCCTACCAAAAAATAATTAATCGTTTTTTATCTTTAAGAAAAAAAGAAAATAATATTCAAATAGCAAAATTTGTTGAAGAATTACCTCCGGAACTTCGATCTGTTTTTGATGAAATTTATCTCTTTGCTTCTTTAGATTTTGATTTTAATACTAAAGCCATTGACAAACTTACTCTTCATATCAAAAAAAATTCATTAAAAAGACAAATCTCATCAATTCTATCAATAGAAGCTTCTAAAGATCAATCAACAAAAGAAAAAATCCTTTTAGATCTAACCAAAGAATTAAAAATTATTGAAAAAAAACTTACCTCATAATAAAATTAATAATAATATAGTAGTATTCGTTCTGATGTGATAAAATTCATTTATGGTAAAACGAAAACTCCCAAAAACTTTAAAAGACCTTTTAAAACAAGGGGAAGAATATGGATTCTTAGTTCAAGATGACATCTTGATTATTTATCCAGATCCTGAAAATCATATTAATGAAATAGATCAATTTTTTGATTATGCTCTTAAAAAAGGGATTGATATTTTTGAAACTGTCTCAACTCGAGAAGAAAATGAAGCTAAAAAATCAGCCGAAGAAATAGAAAAAGAGCTTGAGAAACTAGTTTATTTCAAACATGGAGAATCTCTTGATCCAATAAAAATGTATCTAAGAGAAATCGGTCAAACCCCTCTTCTTACTCACGAACAAGAAATTGAGTTAGCCAAACGCTATGAAAAAAATGACTTGGAAGCTAAAAAAATATTAACAAAATCAAATTTAAGACTGGTCGTTTCTATTGCAAAAAAGTATTTAGGCAGAAGACTATCTTTTCTTGATCTGATTCAAGAAGGGAACAAAGGTTTAATCCGTGGTGTGGAAAAATATGATTGGAGACGAGGATATAAATTCTCCACTTATGCAACTTGGTGGATTAGACAAGCAATCACTAGAGCAATAGCTGATCAATCCCGAACAATTAGAATTCCCGTCCATATGGTTGATCAAATTAATCGACTTTATAAAACTCGGCGTCGTCTAACCCAAAAACTTGGCAGGGAACCTAAAAAAAAGGAGATTGCCAAAGAGATGGAAACAACCGTTGCTTCTGTAGAAAATCTATTGAAAATTTCTCAACAACCAAAATCATTATCAACTCCTGTTGGAGATGATAAAAAAGCAACTTTAGAACAGTTTATTGCTGACACGAACAAACCATCACTATATGATAATGTCTCTCGAGAACTTTTAAAAGATACTTTAAAAGATGTTCTTGAAACCCTTTCTCCTCGTGAAAAAAAAGTATTAATTATGCGTTTTGGTTTGGAAAACGGAAAAGCAAAAACATTAGAAGAAGTAGGAAGAGAATTTAGTGTCACTCGTGAACGAATTAGACAAATTGAAGCTAAAGCAATTCGAAAACTAAAACACCCAACTAGAGCCAGAAAATTAAAAGACTTTGTTGAATAAAAACAACTAATTACTTCTTGATTTCTATTAAATAAAGAAGTAAATTAATATTAATGAAAAAAAAACTATCTTCTATTCAAAAAGCTCTTAATCTTTGGGCAATAATCTTAATTGTCTGGAGTATATATCGAGCTAAATTTAGATTCCCTGAATGGATAGATGAGTTTATTGCCAAACCAATCGTTTTTATTCTTCCTGTCTATTATTTTATTTCAAAAATTGAAAAAAAAGATTTTTTAAAAGATATTGATCTTAAATCTAAAAAGTTTTTTCAAGACATAATTTTCGGTCTTGCTATTGGCGGGATTTTCTATTTAACTGCTTTACTGGCTTTTTATTTTAAATTCAAACAGTTTAATATTTTTCCTGAAAAATCAGTTTCAATTCAGACTCTATTGTTTTTCTTAACAATTTCTTTAGCAACTGGAATCTCTGAAGAAATTTTATCTAGAGGCTTTATTTTAAAACGCTTGTATAAAGAATCCGGCAATATGATTAGTTCTTCTTTTTTCGCCAGCATTTTATTTTTCTTTTTACATATTCCCATACTCTTTACTAATCTAAAAATATCTGGGAATCTTCTTTTGTTTTTTATGGCAACTGATTTAATCTTGAGTTTAACTTTGTCTTTTATCTTTTTGGAGAGAAAAAGCTTAACTTTAGCTATCTTAATCCATGCTTTTTATAATTTTTCTTTAATTGTCTTCATTTAAAGGTTAAAAAAGACTGAAAATTTTTCTATCAGTTAATTTTTGTTTAAATTTAACTCTTTTTCTTTGCCTTAATATAGCTAAAATATACGGCAAAGCTTTTATAAAACCAATAAAAAACTCCTTTTCTCCTCGGAAAGTATTTTTAATTAAATTGGGGACTAAAAAAACAATGTGTTGAAAAATATAAAATTGGTCAGTAATATTCTTCCAGATAAAAATAAACTGATTCCTGTAAGCAGTTTTTTTAATATAGCTTTGATCATAATATTTACTAATTGTTGTCTCATGAAAATGATTAACTAATATCTGGGGATCAAAAAGTATCTGATAACCTCTTTTCCAAGCCTGATATGAAAGATCAATATCTTCCCAATAAAATGGAGAAAATAAAGGATCAAACCCTCCTAGCTCCAAAAACTTATTTTTATCAATTAAACAAGCGCCACCTTCAGCCCAAGCATTCACTCCGAATGTTAACTTGTTAACGCCTTTGTTAAAAAACATTCCTTGTCTCCAAAATATTTTATTTTTCCCCACTATTTTTTGATCTTTTTCTCTTAGGGCAAAACTGACTGCAAAAAGCTTTTTGTTCTTTTTAAAATAGACCAATCCTTTTTCAAAGCTTTTATTTTCTAAAACAACATCATTATTTAATAGAAAAATATACTGACCTAATGCTCTTTTAATTCCCTTATTTATTGTTTGTCCAAACCCTAAATTCTTGTTATTCTCAATCAGAATAATTTTAGGAAATTCTTTTAAATATTCTTTGATACTCTTTGTAGGATCATCATTAATAATGATTATCTGATGGTCTTTTAAAAAAGACCAATTATGACGAAGATTATTAATCAATATTTTTTTATTTTTATATGTTGGAATAAGAATAGAAATCTTCATTTTTAGAATAGAAAATTTTATTTTTCTGTTAAAATCACCTCTTCAATCTTTTTTTTAAAGACTTTATAACTGAAGTTTTTTTTAACAAATTTTTTTGCTTTTTGCTTTATACTATTTTGTTTTTTTTCATCTTTTAGGCCTTGATTCATTTTTCTATTTAGTTCATCGTAATTATTAAAAAGATATCCATTAAAACCATCTTTTATTAACTCCTTTGGTCCTCCAGCATTAAAACAATAAGTTATACATTCATTGGCCATTGCCTCTAATGGAGTAATCCCTAAATGCTCAACCAACTCAGGATTTTTTTCCTCATTAATTCCATAACCTGTAAAATGCCAATAAATTTTGGCCTTTTGATATAGATTTAACAACTCAGTAAAAGAAATGTTTGTCTTCAAAATAATATCTTTTCTTAAACCGACTAATTTTTGCAAAGAATTAAAATATGGTTTATCCTCCTCTTTTAAGCCACCAACTAAATATAGTTTAAGTTTTTTTAACAATGGATTCTGCTGTTTAATTTTCTTGAACGAATCTATTATCTTGTCCTGTCTTTTTGCATGTAATTGAGGAAAAAATCTTCCAACAGAAAGAATAATATTCTCTTTTTTTAACTTTGAATTATTAAAAAACTCTTGACTCAAATATGGATAAATAATTTTAGCTTTTATCTGCCATTTATTAAGCCATTGTTGGGTAAACTTTGAATCACAGATAAACTTAAAATTATTGAGTTTTAACTTGTTAATTACTCTTATCCTAAAAAGATCTTTATTAGGAACCATCACAAAAACATAATTCTTTTTAGCTGAAGAAAAAAAATAACTGCCATCTGTAATGTATATAAAAAGATCTAATTGCTTTAAATAATTTAATCTTTTTAAAAACATCCCTTTGTTATTAAAAAGATTGGGAATAAATTTAATCCTATTAAAATTCAGGTTTAATCTCTCTGATATTTCCTTTTTTAAATTTTTATCCCAAAATATTTGTATGGAATAACCTTTATCTTCTAGAACCTTTAAAAGTGAAAGAACCAGTTTCTCCCCTCCTCCTAAAACATCAAGATAAGGATTGTATAGCCCTGCTTGAAGATGATCTTGCCGGTTTTGTGTTTTTTTCATATAAAAAAAGATAGGTGATGGTTTTTGAAAAGGCTTGATAAATGCTTTCAATTATACCAACTTCTCCATCTAGAAACCCTAATTTTTTAATTAACCTTCGATACAATTCTCCAAAAAACTTTTTAAAAAATATCAAAGTATTGACTTTTTTTTTGGCCTTATATAATAACTCTGATTCAACGTCTTCAAAAATAATTGTGCTACATACTGCTTCTTCTATCTTTTCTCTTCTATAATGAACTATGTGGTTATGTAAATAACCACAATTACCTTTAATAATAGGAGTTGAATGAATTTCTTTCGGCCAATCTTTAAAATATTTTTTATTAAACAAACGAATAATATAATCAGGATTCCAACCACCATGTTTTAGTATTTTGTAGCGAGCGAAATAATTAATCCGAGGTATTTTATAATGTGTATATTTATTATTATGAATCGCTTTTTTTATCTCTTTTGATAAAGACTCGGTAATCCTTTCATCTGAATCAAGAACAAAAACCCATTTCCCTGTAGTTTTACTAATTCCGTAATTCCTTACTGGCTCTACATAATCAAAATTTTGGAACTTAAATGTTTTAACTTTGTTTCTTCTCAAAATAGAAGAAGTTTTATCAGTGCTCTGTAAATCAATAACAACTATATCTCTTGTCAATAATTGAGCGCTTTTTATACACTCTTCAATATTCCTTTCTTGATTGTATGTTTGGATAAGAACTGTAATATTACTTATTGTTGTCATTTTTGATAAACTAATTATAATATGAATTTATAAATAAAGGAAATCAATATTATATGTTTTTTTTATTGATTAATTTTGAAAAATAATGCTTGACATTAAACTCTCAAGAAAAAAAACCATTCTAACTCTTTTTTTTATTTCTATCTTTGGTCTTATTTTAAGGCTCCTTTATTTTAAAAATATAACTTTTGGCTACGATCAAGCAAGAGATGCTTTTGAGGCTCTAAATATTTGGCTAAAAGATCCAATTAAAATAATTGGACCTGGAACTGATTTTCCTGGTCTTCACCATGGTCCTTTATACTGGTATCTTTTATCACCAATTTATTACTTTACAAAAGGAAGTGTTGTTGGAGTAAGAATGTTTTTAATTCTCTTACACTCACTAAATATTTTTATTGTTTACTTCCTAACAAAAAAACTTTTCAAGAATAAACAAATGGCTTTATTAAGTTCTTTTTTCTTTGCGGTTTCCTTTGAAGCAATCCAATACTCCAGATGGCTTTCAAATCCAACCCCTGCTTTATTAACTATTCCATTCTTTTTTTATGGCTTATGGTTATTAATAAATAATAAACCAATAGGCCTTCCCTTAATGCTTTTTACTCTAGCAATCTCTATTCATTTTCAATTATTTTTAGCCTATCAACTATTATTCCTAATAATAGCTGTAATCTACACTTTAATAAAAAAACAAAAGCTAACGATTATAAATAAAAAATCTTTGTCTTTATATTTAGGCTCTTTCATATTTATTGCTCCGTTTATCCTTTCAGAAATAAAGTTTAAATTTCAAGGTACAAAAGCAATAATCTCTTATTTAATCAATCATAATTCAAACTCAAAAAATCTAATAGATATATTAATCATCTTTTTTAACAGATTAACAGATCATTTTTACAACAATATTTTCAGTTCGATTATCTTTGCTAAAATAGCCATTTTAGCAATTACTATTTGGAGTTTATATTATATAATCAATAAAAAAAAATTCTTTAAAGAAATCCTACTTATTTATATCTGGTTTATATCTCCGTTTATAATCTATCCTTTTTCTCCAATTAACTCTTATTTCCTTACTATTGGAAATATTTATCCACTTATTATTCTTGTCTCTTTTATTATTTGGGAAGTTTCAAAATTATTTAATAATAAATTAATTAGTTATACTCTAATTGGACTGTTCTTAACCATCGTCGTCAAAAGCAATTTTCAACTCATTTTTAAATATAATCAGAATGGTGAAACTTTATTTTCGGTTCAAAAAAGAATGATTCTAAGAGACGAGTTAAAGGTTGTTAACTGGATATATAAGAGAAATAAAAATAGTCGCTTTGCTATTAATACTGTTACTAATCCTTTATTTATTAATACTACCTGGTCATACTTATTTAACTGGTATGGTAAAAATAAATATGGATATATGCCTATATGGTTAGGCTATCCTCAAGACGGAGTTTATGGATCTGATGTTAAATTTTCAAATAAAGATATTCAGGTCAAAGATAATCTTTATCTAATAATTGAACCGGGACCAGGAATACCAGAAAGTTATATCAAAGGATACTCTAAATTTGAGGATACTAGATCAAAATTAGTTGAAATAAAAAAGATAGGAAACTTTACTATTGAAAAACGTCAAATCACTCAACTAAATCCTTTTTCAAGAGATGAGTTAGTAAAAATAATTACCAAAGAAAAACTTTAACTCTCAATCTTTTTTAACTCAACAAGGACATCTTTAATCTTTTTTTTCTTTTTAAGTTTAGCTTTTTGAGGAATGTTATTTTTCATCCACTCTTCTTTCCTAAATTTATAATCATCATCCTCAAGAACAAACCAACAACTATTATTAACCCAGTCTTTTTCAGGCTGATTGTATTGTTTTAACTGATGTTTATAAAGGAATAAATAATCATAAGTATATGGAATTACTGGTGGCGTATATACTTTTACACAATATTTTTGATCTTTTTTAATATTAGATTGAATATAATTAACTACTTTTGTCTGAACTTGAAGACCACCTTCAATAGGTTTCTCTTGAAAAATTTTCACTCCCTTCTGGTACGAAAAAACAATCAAAACAATAAATAAAATCACATTCATAATCTTAAATATTTCTTTATAAACAGTTTTTTTAGGCGCCAAAACTATAGCCATAATAAATAAATAAAATAAAGGCAAACCCTCATAATAGTTGTTCCAACAATTGTCTTTATAAAAAGTTGCAAAAACAAATAATAAACCTAATAACACACCAACAATTTACTA
>CAYTFR010000006.1:0-12941 GCA_964437175.1 uncultured Gammaproteobacteria bacterium
CTTATGTCATAGATATATATTTAACACACTGATCTAGTCTTAATGATATCAAAAAAAATAATTATTATAGAAGAAAGAAGTGAGAAGAAAAAAATAAAGTTACATTACACACCAATAACAACTAATTGAATCAGCGTCTGGGCATGTTCCTGAAGGAGTTCCACCAGTTTCAGAAAATTTAGTGTTATTATCGCTTCTAAAAGATTTTGATTGAGGTTGAAAGCAGACAGTTATATTTTGTTCACTAGCATTAATATAGATATTATCTAGTTGATCTTCTGCTAAATTAAAAAAATCTTTTTTTAGTTCTCCTGTATCAATAACTGATTGTAAATAGGTAGAAAAAGGACCTCCTGTTCCTGCTATTCCTGTGATAGTGGTATTTCCCCAAGGCATTCTAGTTTTAATTGCATAATATCGGATAACTGCTCCTTGTATTTCAGAAACAGTATTTCTAATTCCTGTGTCAGTTCCTTTTTTTAGCTGTTCAAAAGGATCTAAGGCAGCTAATAAACCAACAGCCAAAGCACCTAGTAGGGCGATTACGATTAAAAGTTCAATAAGAGTAAAACCTTGTAGATTTTTTTTCATATTTAAATTAAATATACAGTAGTCTTTTATAATTTGTCAAGTCGAATTTTGTTAATTAAGATATTTTCTTTTTATAACAACCTAAATACAAAAAGCTTGTTTTTAATTTGATGTTTTTCATTTTTATTCTTTATTTGTTATACTTAATAAAATGTATGATCTTCTATCAATTGGTAATATTAGTGTTGATTTTTATTATCAAGGTAATTCTTTAACTAGAAAAGGTAATCGTTTTTTTCTTGCTGTTGGAGGTAAGTATTTTGTTGATCGTTTTTATGAAGGAGTTGGCGGTGGCGGGGCTAATGTCGCTATTGGAGTTAGGAGAAATGGTTTTAAAACCGCTGTTTTGGGAAAAATTGGAAGGAATGAATTTAAAATTATTATTTTGAATAAATTGAAAAAGGCTGGAGTTGATTCTGTCCTTTGTCAAGAAGAAGATAACTATTTTAATATTTCTTCTATTCTTTTAACAGAATCTGGTGAACGAACAGTGATTAATTTTGATACCCCTGGTCAAAGTTTATTTGAAGATAAAAAAAATATTAGTCGGTTGTTAGAAGCCAAATCGGTTTATTTTGGTAATTTGCCTGATGTTTCTTTAACAGAACGAATTGAAATAATAAAGCTTTTAAGGAAAAAAAACATCTTAACTTTTGTTAATTTGGGAGTTTCTGATTGTCAAAGACCTGTTGACCAAATTTGTCAGTTTTTGAAATATACTGATATCTTGATTCTTAATTCTCATGAGTTTTCTGAACTTATTAAAAAACCTTATGAAGAGATTGTTTTTAAAAAAAATGTCCTGAAAAACATTGATTGTTTGAAAAATAAGTTGGTAATTATTACTGATGGTGAGAAAGGCAGTTATGGCTATTTAGATAATCAAGTTTTTTTTGAAAAAGCATTTAAATTAGAGAGTATTGTTGATACTACGGGAGCTGGTGATGCTTATACTTCAGGATTTATCTCTGAATATTTAAAAAGTAAAGATATTAAAAAATCTATGAGTAAAGGTTCTTCTTATGCTCTTAAAATATTATCGAAGATTGGGGCTAATTAGTTTATCTTATCTCTTTGAGTAGATCTCTTCCTGTCATTTCGATTGGTTTTTGAATCTTCATTAATGATAGAATTGTTGGTGCGACATCAGCCAAAATTCCACTTTGTAGTTGTTGCGTTTTTCCTTGTAATTCTTTTTTTATTACAATGAGAGGAACCATGTTGTTGGTGTGTTCAGTAGAGATCCCACCTGTTTTGGAATCAATTTTTTGCTCAGCATTGCCATGATCTCCTGTAATTAAAATAGCGTAATCGTGATTGAAAGCTGTATTTACTATTTTTCCTAAACATTTGTCTACGGTTTTAATTGCTTTTATGCAAGCTTCTATGTTTCCTGTGTGTCCGACCATATCAGGATTAGCAAAATTAACTAAAATAAACCCAAAATTCTCGGTTCTTATCTTTTTTATTAAAACATCTGTTAGTTTGTTGGCTGACATTTCAGGTTTTAAATCATAAGTTGCTACTTTGGGTGAAGGTATTATAATCCGATTCTCATTGGGAAATGGGTTTTCTCGTTGACCATTAAAATAATAGGTAACAAATCGTTCTTTTTCTGATTCTGAAATTCTTAATTGTAGGACTTGATTTTCTGACAGGACTCTCCCTAAAGGCATTTTTACTACTATTTTAGGAAAGGCAACCTTAACTGGTAGATTTTGTTCGTATTCTGTCATTGTTACAAAAAGAAGATTCTCTATTTTCTCCCCTCTTTTGAAAAGTTCTGATTCTGTTTCTCTTTTTAAAAGATGGGTTTTGTAGTATTTTGTTGCATATGGATCAAATGCCATTGGTTTTTTTGCTTCTTTTTCAAAATCATTAAGAACAAATGCTTTGGTTAGTTGTCTTGGACGATCGATTCTGTAATTAAAAAAAACAACTGCATCACCAGAAGATATTAATCCTATTGGTTGATTGTCTTGAATAATATTTGTTGGATCTATAAATTCATCTGTTTTTCCTTGTTTGTAAGCTTGTTTTATTGCTTCCTCTGCAGAAGAAGCTTTTAAACCTTTTCCTGTTGTTAAACAAAGGTATGCTCTTTCTGTTCGTTGCCAACGTAAATCTCTATCCATAGCATAATAACGGCCTGATATCGTAGCAATTTTTCCTACAGAATATTGTTTTAATTTCTCCTCTAATCTTTTAATTATTTCTAATGAAGATTTTGGAGGAGAATCTCGACCGTCAGTAATGATATGAATAAATACATTTTTGAGATTGTTTTCTTTAGCAAAATTTAAAAGAGAATATAGATGATCAATGCTCGAATGAACAGTTCCTTGACCAACTAATCCTAACAGGTGTAAACTCCCTTTTGTTTTTTTCAAGTGGTTAATTGTCTTTAAAAAAGCAGGATTTTTATAAAAGCTACCATCAGCAATAGCCATATTTATTCTTGGAAGATCTTCAAAAACAATTCTACCCGCTCCTAAATTAATATGACCAACTTCAGTGTTCCCAACTTCACCAGCTGGTAACCCAACTGCTTCACCAGAAGCTTTTAACAAAGTATGAGGATAGCTATTACGAAAAGAATTAATATTTTTAGGATTAGCTAAAAAAATTGAATTTCCTTGACTTGGAGGAGCTATTCCAAAACCATCTAATACAATTAGAATTACACGATTCATTGTTTTATATTAAATTTTGATTTAAATAACAGTATGATAAACCACAAGCAATAGCGTCAGCTTCATCGTCTTGTTTTATATCAATATTTAATTGTAGTTTAATCATTTTTTGAATAGATTTCTTGTCAGATTTTCCATAACCTGTTATGATTTGTTTTATCTGTAAAGGAGTCATAAAATTTAATTGTATATTATATTTTGCTGTTAACAGAATTATTACTCCTTGAGTTTGGGCAACTTGAATAAATGTTTTTTGATTTTTAAAATAAAATAATTTTTCAATGACTACTTTATTAGGTTTATATTTATTAAATAACAACTTAGATTGTTTATAAATACTAAGTAATCGTTTTTCTAAAGAAACATTCTTTGAAGTTGAAATTAAACCTGAATTAATATAATAAGGTTTATTTTCTTTTTTTTGAAAGATAGCATATCCAGTTTTTTCAAGACCGGAATCAAAAGAAATAATTATCATAAATGAATGATATCATTTAACCATCAAAAGAGATAGGAGAGTCACCCGTTAGTACGTCTTGGCTTCATTTCTTACAAAACTTCTACCTGACGCCTATTAATCCAGTGGTCTTCTGGAGGGTTAAAAAGATTTTTAATCTTGGGTATCGCTTCGCACTTGAGATGCTTTCAGTGCTTATCGATTAGAGATATAGCTACCCGGCGTTGCTCTTGTGGAACAACCGGTACACCAGGGATCTCTCCTTCTTGGTCCTCTCGTACTAAAGAAAGATTCCCTCAAAAATCTAAACGCCTACACCGGATACAGTCCGAACTGTCTTGCGACGTTCTGAACCCAGCTCACGTACCGCTTTAATGGGCGAACAGCCCAACCCTTGGGACCTTCTCCAGCCCCAGGATGCGACGAGCCGACATCGAGGTGCCGAACCGGGCCGTCGATATGGACTCTCGGGCCCGACTAGCCTGTTATCCCCGGAGTAGCTTTTATCCGTTAAGCTCGTTCCGCAATCACAACGGAATCGAGGATCACTAACGCCTGCTTTCGCATCTGCTCGGATAGTCATCCTCACAGTTAAGCCAGCTTATGCGTTTACACTTTACTTTCGATTTCCATCCGAAAGAAGCTGACCTTTGCGCTCCTCCGTTACTTTTTTGGAGGAAACCGCCCCAGTTAAACTGGCTACCAGACACTGTCTCTTAATACAAGATTAAAATAAGGTAAAAAAAAGTTAAAGAGAGGTGTTTCATTGTCCCCCGACACAAGGTCGGGGTCCCTCCTACGCTAAACAGTTAGCTTTCCTTTACCAATGCCAAGTTCCAGTAAAGCTTCCGGGGTCTTCTTGTCCTGGTGTAGGTAGGCCGCATCTTCACAGCCATTTCAATTTCATCGGGCAATGGTTCAAGACAGTTGTCAGCTCGTTAAGCCTTTCATGCAGGCCGGAACTTACCCGGCAAGGGATTACGCTACCTTAGAACTCTCAGGGTTAGAGCTGTCGTTAACTGGAGCTTACATCAGAGCCTTATTTCAACGAAAACGTCGAAAATCAACCCCAATGTTTAACTTACCAGCACTGGACAGGCTTCAGCTCCTATACTTCCCCTTTTGGGGTTTGCAGGAACCTGTGTTTTTGATAAACAGTCGGCTGACAAACATTAGCTGCGACCTAAATCAGAGCAAAGCTCCGTAAAACAGAGCAAAGCACGATTCAGGCAGGGCATCTCCCAAAGTTACGCCCAGCTTTTTTGCCGAGTTCCTTAAACCACCTTTACCCGTATACCTTAGTGTTCTCCACCAACCTACCAGTGTCGGTTTGCGGTACGGTCTTTAATAAAACTCCTTAATTAACTTTTCTAGGAAGCTTAAATCAATCTACTTTCCCGACATTATATCGGGATTGTCATCACTGCTTGTAATTAAGCAAAGCTCAAATACTTACAGATTAAACCCTCATATAGAAGGCTAAACCTATCAGACTCCGTCATTAATTAAGTACAAATGCGTTATTAAAGGTAGCCGAATATTAACGGCTTGGACATCCCCTGTACCTGATACGGTACAAGGTTAGATCCGACTAACCCTCAGTCGATTTACGTTGCTGAGGAAACCTTAGGTATTCGGTATTCCGGAATTTCACCGGAAGAAACATTACTCATGCCAGCATTCTCTCTTCTGATTACTCCACCTTGGTTTACACCAAAGCTTCAAAGTCATCAGAATGCTCCCCTATCAACCCTGCAATGCAGGGCTCTCCGTTTTCGGTATATTATTTAGATCCGATCATTTTCGGCGCAAAACTTCCCTCCTTTTGACATAATGTCAAAAGATATATTCAGGTGAGCTGTTACGCACTCTTTAAAAGATGGCTGCTTCTAAGCCAACTTTCCCGCTGTATTGGAAATTTCACGACCTTTACCACTAAATAATAATTTAGGAACCTTAAACGGGAGTCTGGGCTGTTTCCCTTTCGTCCATACCGGCTTATCCCGGCAAGACTGACTCCTTCGAAACAATTTTGTGTATTCGGAGTTTGGTTGATCACGGTCGCCAAAGGCTCCCAAAACCATCCAGTAGCTCTACCCCACAAAATCTTAACGAAAGGCTATACCTAAATATATTTCGGGGAGAACCAGCTATCTCCGGGTACGATTAGCATATTACCCCTAACCACAGATCATCCCATGTTATTGCACAAACAACGGGTTCGGGCCTTCCTCCGAGTTTCGTCGAAGTTCACCCTGTCCATGGTTAGCTCACCCGGTTTCGGGTCTTCCGTTTATCGCAAAAATCGCCCTATTAAGACTTGCTTTCGCTTTGCCTACTTCCGATTTACCGGAATTAAACATGCGAATAAACGAAAACTCGCTGGCTCATTCTTCAATAGGCACGAGATCATCCCAACGAAACGTCGAGACTCTCTCTGCTTGTTAGCTAATGGTTTCAGGTTCTATTTCACTCCCCTTAACGGGGTACTTTTCACCTTTCCCTCACGGTACTAGTTCACTATCGGTTAGTTTAGGTATTTAGCCTTGGATCGTGACCGACCCGGTTTCCCACAAGGTTTTCCGTGTCTCGTGGTACTCAGGAACACCGCAAAACTGACTTTAAATTTCAAATACGGGACTATCACCCTCTATGGTAATCTTTTCCAAGATTTTCTTTTATAAAAAGCAAGTTTGAAAGCAGGTCCTACAACTCCCCACCGTTTCAAAAGAAACAGCGAAGTTTGGGCTTCTCCCTTTTCGCTCACCGCTACTAAGGGAATAACTATTGTTTTCTTTTCCTTTGGATACTGAGATGTTTCAGTTCTCCAAGTTCCCATCTTAATAAAATATCAAGATCACTCCGATTACTCAGAGCAGGGTTACCCCATTCGGAAACCAACAATTAATAATGTCTGTTTAGGGACTCATCGTTGTTTTCGCGCCTATACACGCGTCCTTCATCGGCCTAAACTACCAGGGCATCCACCATTAGCTTTATCTCTCCTATCACTCTTAATGGTTAAAAAAAATTTACCTACGAAAACAAATTGTCAAAGAACAAAACAATCAACTAAATTTACTGTGGAGCTGGAGGGACTCAAACCCTCGACCTCCTCGTTGCAAACGAGGTGCTCTAATCAACTGAGCCACAGCCCCTTTTTTCTTATTTATTTTTAAAGATAATACAACTAATTCAGTTAATCAACTGGCTGTTAAAAGATAATTCTTTCTCCAATATTACCTTAAGAAAGCATCAGCAACATAACCATAAAAAATCAACTTAATACATATATTAACAAACAACCCTCCAACTGTCAATCTTCAATACAATATACAGAAGAAAATGTATTTCAACGCCCAAGAAAAAAGACTACTTGAATACAAAAAAAAATATGTTTATCATAAAACTATGATTAAAAAACACATTGTTTGGTTTGAAGAAATTGATAAAAACGACACACCCTTTGTTGGTGGTAAAGGAGCAAATTTAGGAGAAATGGTTAACGCAGATTTACCAATCCCATACGGTTTCATAGTGACAGCTCCAGCTTACTTTTATTTTCTCAACCAATCAAATCTTGCCCCAAAAATAAAACAAATTCTCTCAAACATTAATTACGAAGACCAAAATCAGTTAACACAAGTATCAAAAGAGATTAAAAACTTAATTTTAAAAGCCAAAATACCCATAGATCTATCAAAACGAGTAATAAAATATTACGACACACTAACTGAAAAACAAATCAAAATAAACACAAAAAAAATGACTCCAATAAATCAAATAACAGCTAAACTAAAAAACATTTATTCACCACCCATTGTAGCTGTAAGATCCTCAGCTACAGCTGAAGACCTTCCCACGGCTTCATTTGCAGGCCAACAAGAATCATATTTAAATGTTCAAGGAGAAACTCAACTTCTAAAGAAAATAAAAGAATGTTGGGCATCATTATTTACAGAAAGAGCTATCTATTATCGGCACCAGCAAGGATTTGATCACTTTAAAGTCGGACTAGCAGCTGTTGTCCAAAAAATGGTTCAATCACAAAAATCAGGGATAGCCTTTAGTATAGATCCCGTAACAAACGACAAAAGAAAAATAGTTATTGAAGCAATCTATGGTTTAGGAGAATACATAGTTCAAGGAAAAGTTACTCCAGATCATTATGAAATAGACAAAAAATCATTAGTTATCACTAAAAAAGAGATAAAAACCCAAAAAATAAAATATATAAAATTCAATAAAACTAACAAAGAGCTAAAAATACCTCCCCATATAGGAAAAGAACAGAAAATATCAGATATTGAAATAATAGAGCTAGCAATACTCGTAAAAAAAATAGAGGATCACTACTACTTTCCACAAGATATAGAATGGGCAATAGAAAAAGATAGAGTTTACATAGTTCAATCGAGACCTATCACGACTACAAAAACCAAAAAAACATCCAAAATTCAAATAAAAAAAGAAGAACCCATTCTAATAGGAGCTCCAGCCTCACCAGGAATAGGAGTAGGAAAACCAACCATAATTTTTTCTCCAAAAGAAATAAACAAAATAAAAAAAGGAAACATTCTTGTCGCTCCATCTACAAACCCTGATTATGTCCCAGCGATGAAAAGAGCAAAAGCAATCGTAACAGAAAGAGGAGGTCGAACATCACATGCAGCCATAGTTTCACGAGAACTAGGAATACCAGCTGTAGTCGGAGTAGAAAACGCAACAAAAGTTTTAAAACGACAAACAATCATCAGTGTTAATGGATCAACAGGAGAGATTTTTAAAGGAAGCATCATTAGTAACCAAACACAAAAAAAAGAGATAATAAAAAAACACACAAAAACCCGAACAAAAATATACACCAATTTAGCAGAACCAGACCAAGCAAAAAAAATATCAAAAATGAATGTCGATGGAATAGGACTATTAAGAGCAGAATTCATGATAGCCGATATAGGAATCCACCCAAAAAAAATCATTCAACAAAAAAAACAAAAACAATACATAGAACAGCTATATACTAAACTTCACAAATTCGTTAAAAACTTTAATCCTCGACAAGTAATATATCGAGCGACAGACTTTAAAACAAATGAATACCGCCACTTAAAAGGAGGAAGACAATTCGAACCTCAAGAAGAAAATCCCATGCTAGGATTTCGAGGTGCTAGCAGATACATAGCCAACCCAGAAGTCTTTGCCATGGAACTGACAGCAATAAAAAAAATCTGGCAACAAGGATACAAAAACCTTCATCTAATGATTCCCTTTATAAGAGTTCCCTGGGAACTAATACAAATAAAAACTATTATAAAAAATCACGGTTTATACAACTATCCCCAATTCAAACTTTGGATAATGGTTGAAGTACCATCATGTGCCCTAAACCTAGAAGAGTTTATTAAAATTGGAATAGACGGCATATCAATTGGCACCAATGACCTAACAATGATGCTTCTTGGAGTAGATAGAGACAATGAAATGATCTCAGACATATACGATGAAAGAAACGCTGTAATAATAAACGTCCTGAAAAACATTGTTACAACATGCAAAAATAACAACATAACCAGTTCAATCTGTGGTCAAGCAGCTTCAGATTACCCAGAAATAATAGAAACTCTTGTTAAAGCAGGAATAACCAGTTTATCAGTCACTCCAGACGCAATTAACAGAACTAGAGAATTAGTAAAAACTATAGAGCAAGATATAAAAAAAACCAACTCAAATAAATAATTAAAGAACAAAAATATGGCAAAAATAAAAAAAATATTCGCGTATGAAATAATTAACTCACGAGGATATCCAACAATAGAAGGAAAACTCATACTAGACAATGGCAAACAAGTAACAACCTCAATTCCATCAGGGATATCAAAAGGAAAAGACGAAGCTCTAGAATTAAGAGATAACGATCCCAAGAGATTTTCTGGAAAAGGAGTCCAAAAAGCAGTTAGTATAATCAACGAAGGAATAGGTCCAAAACTAATTGGTGTTTCGCCTTTAAAACAACAACAAATAGACACTTGGTTAATAAATGCAGACGGAACAAAAAATAAATCAAAACTAGGAGCAAACACAATTCTAACCATTTCACAACTAACAATTAAAGCAGCTGCCATTGATCAAAACATTCCTATATTTAAATATATAAACAACCTATACCAACAAACATTCAACGAAAACCTGAAAATAGAAAAAATCCCTACACCAATATTCAACATAATAAACGGAGGAAAACACGCCAATAACAACCTGGAATTTCAAGAATACCAAATAATTCCTTCATCATCACTAAATTTTACAACAGCATACAGAACTGCCATAGAAACATACCATCAACTAAAAGAAGTTCTTCAATATCGCAACGCCAACGTCTCCGTAGGAGATGAGGGCGGATTCACCCCCAATTTTAGTAGCAATTTAGACGGTCTAGAAATCCTAACTGAAACAATACTTAGAAAAGATCTAAAACCAGGTATAGATATATTCTTAGGTTTAGATATCGCTGCCTCACAATTTTTCAGAGACGACCAATATAGAATAAAAGACAAAAACAGATCCATAAAAAAAGATGAATATCTAAAATTTATCACTCAATCAATAAAACGATATCCTTTATTAACTATAGAAGATCCATTCAGCGAAACAGATTGGGAAACATGGGAAAAATTTACCAAAGCAACATCAGAAACCGTTTATGTAGTTGGAGACGATCTAACAGTTACCAACAAAGATAAAGTCCAAAAAGCAATAACCAAAAAAGCCTGCAATACAATCTTAATAAAACCAAATCAAATAGGAACAATAACCGAAGTCCTTGAAGTAATTAACTTGATAAGGAAAAATCAATTTCACTATATAGTTTCTCATCGATCAGGAGAAACAAATGATTCCTTTATTGCAGACCTAGGAGTAGGAATACAATCAGAGTTTGTAAAATTTGGAGCTCCATCAAGAGGTGAAAGAGTTGCCAAATACAACAGACTATGGCAAATAGAAAGAAAAGAACTATCTAAATAGATCGATAGTTAAATCGTTTATACATATAACTAAAATATGATTGGCAAAATAAAAGGAACTTTAACAGAAATAGAACAAAACATTGCTTTAATAGAGACAAAATCAGGATTATATTATCAAGTTCATCTCACTCCACAACTCTTAAATAAATACAAACAGAACCAAACAGTAGAAATATATACCTATCTTCAGATAAAAGAAAATGAATGGACTCTCTATGGTTTTCAAAATAAGAATCAACGAAATTTCTATAAACTACTTCAGAACGTTTCTGGAGTTGGACCAAAATTAGCCTACACAATAATATCTTACTCAACAATTAAAGAACTCACCCAAGCAATAAAACAAAACAACACCAATTACTTTACCAATATACCAGGACTAGGAAAAAAAACTTCAATGAAAATAATTCTTGAGCTTTCCCAAAGATTAAATCAACAAATAAAACTAACAAACCTTTATCTTTCAGACGAAGACAAAACCATTGTAGAAGCTTTAATATCACTAGGTTTTAAAACTCACCAAGCAAAAGAAACCCTCTCAAAAATCCCCAAAAACCTAACACTAGAACAAAAAATAACCCATGCCTTAAAAACCATAAAAAATAGATAACAAATAGTTAAATAAAAAAACTGCTAAAAAATACGATATAATAAAGAGCAACATGAAAAAAACCACTCCTCCAAATATAGAAAACCTAAGACCAAAAACACTAAAAGAATACATAGGTCAAGATAAAATAATCAAAACTCTAAAAATATTTATCCAAGCAGTAAAAAAACGAGGGCTCCCTTCAGAACACGTTCTATTTTACGGCCCGGCAGGTATAGGAAAAACTACTTTAGCTCATGTTATTGCTAACCATCTATCAGGAAAGATCAAAATCACCTCAGGAGCAGCGATCAAAAAAGGAGGAGATTTAGCCGCCATACTAACCAACCTTAAAGATAACGACGTTCTATTTATAGACGAAATCCATCGATTACCAAAGCCAATTGAAGAGCTCCTCTACCCAGTACTAGAAGAATATTCCCTGGACATAATAATAGGAAAAGGACCATCAGCTAGAACAGTCCGCTTATCAATACCAAAAATAACAATAGTTGGAGCAACAACAAAACTCGCTCTCCTATCAGCCCCGATAAGAGACAGATTCGGACTAATTCTAAGGCTCAACTATTACAATCTAAATAACATGATCAAAATAGTCAATCGATCATCAAAATTGCTAAATCTACTAATAACAGAAAACGCCACCAAACAAATAGCCGAAAGATCAAGAAAAACACCTCGAATTGCCAACAGAATACTAAAACGAGCTAGAGATCTTTTAGAAGTCCACAATTACAAAAGAATTGATACAAAACTATTAAACAATCTTTTCGCCCTACTAGAAATTGACGAAAAAGGTTTAACCTTAATAGACAAAAAATACTTAAAACTAATTGCTATAAAATTTCGAAACACACCCTTAGGTATAGAAACAATATCTTCATCTCTCTCAGAAGACAAACAAACAATAGAAGAATTCATAGAACCTTATCTTCTTCAGATAGGGTATATAAAAAAAACCCCTCGAGGAAGAATTCTTACTCAAAGAGCTTTAAAACATCTTAATATTCCTACCACAACACCATCAAAAGACCAACAAACTCTAATTTGATATAATAAAAAAGACAAAAGCCATCTCAAAAGGGCGAGTGACGGAATAGGTAGACGTGCAGTCTTGAGGAGGCTGTATCCGCAAGGATGTGAGGGTTCAACTCCCTCCTCGCCCACTCATATTTTTAACAGATTTTACAATTTCCTTTAGATAAGGAAGAGTCTTCAAATTATTAATTTTGTCATAAGAAAACCAGTTATATTTTGAAGCTTCATGATTTAAACGAATAACAGGATTAGACTCATCAATTTGACACAAAAAAGAGATCAACAAACCCTGCCATCTATTTTGATAAATTCGCTGAAATATTTTTGGATTCAAACCAATAATTTTCACTTTAATACCAAGCTCCTCAAAAACCTCCCTATGAAGACATTCTTCAACAGATTCACCAAATTCCAAACTACCGCCAGGAATTTGCCAAAGATTATGAAAACTTGCTTCATGAGATTGTTTTTAATAATGGCTAGTATTACAGGCTGAATAATTTTTTTCATAAAAAAATACTTTA
>CAYTFR010000006.1:13041-29281 GCA_964437175.1 uncultured Gammaproteobacteria bacterium
TTAATAATGGCTAGTATTACAGGCTGAATAATTTTTTTCATAAAAAAATACTTTAAAGTTTTTAGTGCCCCCGGGAAGAGTCGAACTTCCATCTTGGCCTTAGAAGGGCCCTGCTCTATCCATTAAGCTACAGGGGCATTATGAGCCGTCTGAGGGATTTGAACCCCCGACCTAACGCTTACAAAGCGTTTGCTCTACCACTGAGCTAAGACGGCTAATTAAATTATACCAAACAATAGGTTAAGGTAAAAACTAAATAGTTTACGAAAACACCTTTTCTAAACAAGCAAAGTATATAAATTATCAATGAATATTAAATAGAATTTCTTTGTTTATTTCCAATAATAACCTCAAACTTTATTAAAAATCAATTTCTATCACAAAAAAGAAGATGTGCCGGAGGAGGGACTTGAACCCTCACGATTTATTCAATCACAGGATTTTAAGTCCTGCGCGTCTGCCAATTCCGCCACCCCGGCTTACTTATAAGACTAAGTTTCTTTACCTAAACTTATTTTTTAGTTCTATTTAAACACGTTTCAAACGCCCCAAAACAGTTTTACTTTTAACCTTTTGTTTTAACTTTTAAATATTATATCATTTCCTTTTAATTTTATACAAATAAGGGTAATAAAAAAAATGAGCTGGTTGATCTTCAACCAGTATTTTCTGAAATTTTTGATATATCTTTTTTCTTTCAGAAATAGAAAGAGTACTTCGCCCATCTTCTAACAATTTATCAACCTTAAGACTCAGATAATTAGTGATGTTACCTTCTTTTTGAAGAGAATGCCAAAAAAAATATTGATCTGGATCATTTGGTATTTTCCAATATGCCAAAAGCATATCAAATTTATCTATTTTTTCCGGCCCCATAAAACGAACATTAACATTAAGATTAATATCTTTAAGCGAATCCTTAATTAAATCAGCAAAATTATAAAACTCATAATAAGTTGACAAAGTTAAATTAGCTGGTTGACTAGCCTCAACAAACTTATCCATTAAATTTTTAGCAGTATCAAGATCATAAATAGTCTTTTTCAAATTAGGATTAAAAGCCCAAGAAATAGGAGGAATTGGTCCAAAAGCCTGATCTCCAATATCTTTAATATTATCAGTTGGTAAAGACATAATAATCGCATTTCTAACCTCTCTATTTTTAAGTAAAGGATTATCGAAATTAAAAAACAAGGTCATTACTTGATTATAATCAACTTCTCTTTTAACATTAGTATTTTTCCAATGAACAAAACTATTAGCAATAGATTTCTTATTAACAACAATTTCATTTACCAAGCCCAGTTTATAGGCATTAACCAAATTACTCTCATTCTCATAAATCCTATAAACAATAATAGGTATCCCCTTTTTATTTGGTGTCAAAAACAATTCCTTAATATATCCCAACTTCATTTTAATTTTTTCAACTTTATACAAACCAGCCACTCCTTTCAAGGGATAATGAACAATAGGTCTTGTTAAAAAAGTAGGAAAAATAGCTAAAGGTTTATTAAGATAAAAATATAATGTCTGATTATCAACAACCTTAGTTTTAACATCCTTAAAAGAATAATCAATATCTTTAGCAGAAAAAACTGTTCCATTACTCCATAATAAATTATTACGAAGATGAAAACGATACTCCTTACCTCCATCAATCTGCTCCCAAGAAGAAGCCAAAACAGGAATAATTTCACCCTGACTATCAACTGCTAACAAGCCATTAGAAATCTTAGACAAAACCTCATCAGGAAGATTATTATAATCATAACGCCCAACCAAACCAATAACTCTTTTTTTTACAAAAAAGAATGAGATCAAATAAGGAGCAATTGAAACTAAAGTTAAAATAACAATAAAACTTAATAAAACACTAAGAACAATAATTTTCAAATGCTTACGAACATATTCAACTAAAAACCAATAATAGAAACGAAGCTTTTTTTGAAGATTCATATCAATACACCAAGATTGGTGCTAAGATTACATAACAAAAAGATTAATCAAAGAAATAACAAAAAAAACAATAATAAAAAAAACAGTCAACTGCAAACTAAACTTTTCAACTCCCCGTCTAGTTTGGAAAGACTCACCAGAACCACCCCAAGCACTACCAAGACCTGCTCCACGACCCTGAACCAAAATCAAAATAATAATCAAAATACCAATAATCATATTAACTGCCAACAATATATTTTTCATAATAATTTCTCAAAACTATTAATAATCAAAGAAATAGACAAAGAAGATAAAATTAAATTACCCAAATAATTAATATCCATTTTTTCAAGATTAAAACCGTACCAATTGATACCAGGGAAAACCCATTCTTTAATCTCAATAAAAGAAAAACTTGAAACAAAAAAATAAAAAATAATAAAAAAAGCAATAAAAGAAACCATTCCCAAAGTCAAAATATTTAAAGGAAGTAAAACAATCTTTGTTAAAGGATTAATAAAATAATAAATTATTGCAATAACAATAACTCCTTGAAAAAAATCAGATAAATTTAAAGGGACAACAAATCCTTTATTCCATAAAGAAGTCAAATATATGGCCAAAGCAGAAAAAATTATCATTCGAAAAATCTTTTTCATAAATTAATTATAACAACAAATTTCTATCTCGCAAAATCAAATGATATTTTTTAGCAAACCGATGAGACTCATCCCTAATTATTCGTAACAAATTCATTCCCAAATTATCATATTTCAACTTAATAACAACCATTTTAGAGTTATTAATTATTAATCGATCAGGATCTTTAGCCACACTAACAACATCAATTCCCAAATCAATCTTCTTCAAAAGACCAACAATTTTAGAAAGTTGACCCTTACCCCCATCAAGAACAATAAGATCAGGTTTAGTCCAATTATTTCTAAATCTTCTTTTAACAATTTCTTCCAACATATCAACATCAGATTTTTTATTAACAGATTTAATCTTGAATTTACGAAACTGATTTCTATCAACAATCCCATTTGACAAAACAACCATTGATCCAACAGCTTCTTTACCTGAAAAACTACTCACATCATAACACTCAATTCGATTTAAATTTCCAATATTTAATTGATATTTTCTCAACAATGAAACAAGAGACTTTAAACCTTTTCCAACTGAAAAATTATCATTTAACCATCCATGGTCAACAATTCGATGAGTAAAAAAGCTCTCAAGCTTAAAAATCTGATTCCTTAACTCAATCGCCTTCTCATATTCTTCCTTATTTTTAATAAAACTCAGTTTTTTATATAAATGATTTAATATCTCTTCACCATTCCCTTCAAAGATCTTTTTTATCTGATTAATCTGACTAAGATAAATTTTGCGTTGATGATTTTTCTTCTCTTTATTATCCAAACTCTCAATCCAACTTGGACAAGGGTTACATAAACCAATTTTGGAATAAAAACAAGGTCGTTGACCAACTTTAATCCCTGAATGGAATTGGTATATTTTTCTAATTTCTCTTAACAATCTATTAATCAATTTCAACGATGAAAAAGGACCAAAATACAAAGATTGATTATCATTTTCCATTCTGACTGGAAAAACCCTTGGATAAATATCCTTAATCGTTATTTTAATATAAAGATAACTTTTATCATCTTGCCAAATCTTATTAAATTTTGGTTTAAACTTCTTAATTAACAAAGATTCTAACAACAAAGCATTAAACTCAGAATAAACCAAAAAAAACCTAATCTTTTCAGAATTTTTAATAATCAAAGATTCCTTACGATCAACTCTAGCATTATAAAAATGAGATCTAATTCTTGCTTTAAGATTAACTGATTTACCAATATAAAGAATCTCTTTCCTATTAAAAAACTGATAAACACCAATTGTTGAAGGAATATCTTTAAAACTCTCTTTACTACAGTTTAAATCTATAAATTTTCTCATATTTTAATCCTTAATCCCTAATCATCTCTTTTTCATCAAAAACTTTATTGGCAGTAAAATAACAAAAAAAATAAAAACACCAAAAACAAACTTTATCCCAAACTTTAAATAATATGGAAATATTTCAATCTTCTCCTTAAAAATAGGTTTATTATACAAACTAATGACCATAGAACTTTTCTTTATTTTATTTTTAATATTAGATTGATAACTAACCTTAATTTTTTTTGTTTCAAAAGGAGCCATGACTAATATTTTCTTAGATTGAGGATTAATTTTAAGATATTGAGAATTAATACTCAAAGGAACATTCCAAACAAAAACATTACTATTATTTATCACTTTCAAATCAAAATTATAAAGACCTTTATCAGAAATACTTTTTTCAAATTTCGGCTCTAATAAAGAAATTTTAACCTTTTCTTTAGGAATATTTTTAGAAGGCTCAACAGAAACATCTTTAGATTCCTCAAATTTATACATTCCAGCAGGAAGAGGATAATTAGACTTTTTACCATGAATAGCAAAAACAATATGGTTCAAATCCAGCGAATTAAAATAATCAATTCTAGAAGTATTTTCCCAGGTTGGATCAACCGGAACCCAAACCTGGTTTTTAAGGTCAAAGTATTCAGGCCACGAATGCAAAATATCAGAAACCAAAGAAAGAGGTCTTAATTTCTTATCCTGAGTAAATCCATAACCCTCAATTTCACGGCTAAAAATTCCCTTTTCTCTGGCTATTGCCACAAAAAGGTCACTAAACTCAACACAAACAGCCAAAGTTGGATCATCCAAGGCCTTTTTAGCCCCCAAACGTTTATTACTTTTAACAACTCGCGAATAATCATAACTTAGATAATCAGTTACAAAACGATAAATCTGATTAACAGTTGAAAATGGTTTAATCTTATTAATTTGATCAATATTCCAATATTTAGACTTTGATAACAGATACTTTTTCTGTTTTACAAACTGAGATCTAATAACAGGAGCAACTTCATCTCTAGGTTGAGAAAAAACAACAATATCCCCTTTAAAAATAATATCCTTTGTTTCTTTAGGTTTTAAAAAATATTTACCTAAAAAATTGCCATCATCATCAATAATCACCTCAGACGGTTGAGGTTCAATGTTATTGATATAAATTTTTTGATAAAGAGTATCAGGTGGAAAAGCAACATATGTATAGACAGGAAAAAGCTTCTGATTTTTCAAATGATATCTTAAGTTAGTCAAATAATACTGTTTATTACCAAAAACAGCATAAATAATCCGTGTTTTGACATCATCCCAAATAATTTTATTACCAATAATTTTTGACGGTTGAGGTTTAGCAATAGAAATTTTTTTATTAGTTCCTTTAGGTAAATAAACAATCACAGAATACTTACTATTTTCCTTATTTCCCAAAGTAGGTAAAATAACCTCCCAAATATTGCCATTTCTCTGAAATAAACTATTCTGATAAAATTCTAAATAAAACTTATTCTGACTACCTTTACCAATATTAGGATTAGAAAGTTCTAAAGTGACATTAACATTTCCATCTTTTTTCTCAGTTTTGGGATTAATCGCCCCATAACTATCAGAAGCCTTAATATTCTCAATCTTAAAATTATCAGGAAAAGACAACAGTAGTTTTTTAACATAGACATTTGAACGAAGATGAGTAACCTTAATACTAAACTTAACTTTAGTCTTTAAACTTTTAGTCAAAAAATATTCAACCACATACTGACTTTTATAATCTTCACCATAAACATTAAAAGGAAGAACTAAAAAAAAAGATAGTAAAAGAATAAAAATAAATCCTTTTTTCAAACCCATAAGCTCATTATACAAATTAATTTCCCTTATCCCTTGAGTTTTTCAAAATCCGCTTTAAATATTTTCCTGTATAAGAATCCTTAGCCTTTAAAAGACTTTCTAACTGACCTTGAAAAACAACGTTTCCACCTTTATCACCTCCTTCAAGACCCAAATCAATAACATACTGACAATTTTTAATCACATCTAAATTGTGTTCAATAATAACCACTGTATTACCTCGATCAACTAACTTATACAAAGTGTTCAAAAGTTTTTCAATATCATAGAAATGAAGCCCTGTAGTCGGCTCATCTAAAATATACAATGTTTTCCCACTCTCTCTACGAGACAATTCATTGGCCAATTTAATTCTCTGTGCCTCTCCTCCAGAAAAAGTTGGAGCAGACTGACCTAACTCAATATAACCCAAACCAACATCTTTTAAAAACATCAGCTTTTTATTTATTTTAGGATGGTTAGAAAAAAAGAGAACTGCTTCATCAACAGTCATCTTTAAAATATCAGAGATATTTTTACCTTTATACTTTATATCTAAAGTTTCCTGGTTATATCTTTCTCCTTTACATAAATCACATTTAATAAAGACATCAGCTAAAAACTGCATTTCAATCTTTAAGACCCCACCTCCAGAACATTTTTCACAACGGCCACCCTTGACATTAAAAGAAAAACGGCTCTTAGAAAAACCACGAGCTTTAGCCTCAATAGTTTTAGAGAACAAATCACGAATATCATCAAAAAAACCAATATAAGTAGCTGAATTAGAACGCGGAGTTCTACCAATAGGAGATTGATTAACTAAATAGACTCTTTCCAAATACTGGTATCCTTGCAATAATGAAAATCCTCCTATTTTCTTTTGATAATACCCTTCTAAATAATACTTTAAACCAGGATACAAAGTCTCACTAATCAAAGTAGATTTACCTGATCCAGAAACACCTGTCACAACAATTAGATTACCTAAAGGAATTTTAATATCAATCTTTTTCAAGTTATGTAAACTTGCTCCAACCAACTTAATAATACCCCTATTGTTTACAAGAGCTCTTTTTTTATAAGAAATAGTTTTTTTACCACTTAAATAATAACCAGTTAAAGTCTTATTTTTTTTAATAATTTCTTTAACCGTTCCTTGAAATACAACTTTTCCTCCTTTTTTTCCAGCATAAGGACCCAATTCAATCAAATAATCAGCCGATTCCATTGTTTCCCGATCATGTTCAACAACAATCAAAGTATTCCCAATCTTTTTTAAGGATTTTAAACTTGAAATCAAAGCAGAAACATCTCTAGGATGAAGACCAATCGAAGGCTCATCCAAAACATATAACACCCCAGATAACCCTGTTCCAATTTGGGAAGCCAATCTTATTCGTTGAGCTTCACCACCAGACAATGTTTTAGCCTTTCTTGATAAAGTAAGATAACCTAGTCCTACATTGTATAAAAAACTCAACCGAGTAATAATCTCCTTTAATATTGGTCTAGAAACCTCTTTCTCAAATTCTGTTAACTTCCCCGACACAACCTCTTTAAAATAAGGATAAAAATCATTAATTGACAAATCAGTCATCTGAGAAATGTTCAAACCATCCAAAGTAACCGCTAAAATTTCAGGTTTTAATCGATCACCCTGACATTTAAAACATTTTTCTTCACGCAAATATCTACCAATCTCATAATCATTTCGATTAGATTTTCTTTCAAAATATCGTCTTTCCAGCTCATATACCAATCCTTTGAAACGTTCAAAAATAACTGTTTCTTTACCAAACCGATTAGTCCCCTTAACTCTATAGACTTTTCCCGTTCCTACAAGGAGTTTATCCAACTTTTTTTTAGGAATATCCTTAATCGGAACATCAAAATCAATCTTTTCTATCTTAGAAACCGTTTTTAACAAACGAACATACCAAGTATCATGATTAAAAATATTAGCAAAAGGCAAAATTCCTCCTTCATTAATCGTTAGGTTTCTTTTCAAAATCAGATCAGGATCAATCTTGAAAACAGTTCCAATACCTTTACATTTTTTACAAGCACCAATAGGTGAATTAAAAGAGAACATTCTAGGTTCCAGTTCTGGCAATGATAAACCACACTCAGAACAACAAAACTTTTCTGAAAATAAATACTCAGTCTTTTTTTTATCATCAACTCTTAAAATAACCAAACCATCAGAAAGATTTAAAGACTGCTCAATACTTAAAGACAATCTAGATTTAAAATTACTCTGAAAAATATCATCTTTAAATTCTTTATATCTCAAAGAAAAACTATCAATAATTACACTAATCTTATGTTTATTAGTTTTAATTAATCCAATTTCTTCTTTATCTAAATTAATCTTTTTATTATCAACTATTACTTGAGAATAACCTTTAGCTTTCAAATTACTAAACAAATCTTTAAATTCCCCTTTTTTATCTCTAACAATAGGAGAAAGCAAACTAAACTTAAATGGTTTAATCTTGTTTTTACTCAGATTATTTTTAATCTTCTTGATGATTTTTTGAATAATCTCATCAACGGAAAGCCGAGATATCTCCAAATTACAATTAGGACAATGAGGATGACCAACACGAGCAAAAAGAAGTCTCAAGTAGTCATAAACTTCAGTAATAGTCCCAACAGTTGATCGAGGATTATGAGAAACAGTTTTTTGATCAATAGAAATAGCTGGTGACAACCCTTCAATAAGATCAACATCAGGTTTACTCATTATGCCTAAAAACTGTCTAGCATAAGCTGACAAAGACTCAACATACCTTCTTTGCCCTTCAGCATAAATGGTATCAAAAGCTAAAGAAGACTTACCAGATCCAGAAACACCTGTTACAACAACAAATTTATTCTTAGGAATCTCAACACTGATATTTTTCAAATTATGCTCTCGTCCACCTCTAATAATTAATTTATTCATAAAATATTAAAAACTAAATATTAAAGTCCTCTAAATATTCTTCTTTTATTTTAGAGAACAAACTCATGTTTTTATTTCTAACGGACACCTTTATATTTTTAGTTTTAGCAGACTTTCCTGCCTGTCTTAACTTGTAGCGGTAATCGGCTTTTTTTTAAATCCCAAACTTTTAATTTTCAACTTTTAGCTTCTTTATCATTTCCCTAATCTTAATTGCCATCTCAAAATTCATCTCATCAGCCTGTTTTCTCATCTCAATCCTTAGTTTTTTAACCAACTTTTTTTTATCATACGGTGTTAATCCATCAACTTTAAAGCGATTCAAGACATCCTCATTAACTTTAAAACTCTTTTTATCAAAAAACATCATCTCATCATCATGATCAATAATTTTCTCCCGAAAAGGTTTATATATATTTTTTGGTTTAATATTATGCTTTATATTATAAGTACGTTGATAATCTCTTCGTCGATTAATTTCATTAATTGCTCCTTTAATTGATTTAGTTATCTGATCAGCATAAACAATTACTTCACCTTTAATATTTCGAGCTGCTCGACCCATTGTTTGAATAAGGGCGGTTTTTGAACGCAAAAATCCTTCTCTGTCAGCATCAAGAATAGCAACCAAAGAAACCTCAGGCAGATCCAAACCCTCTCTTAACAAGTTTACTCCAATCAAAACATCAAATTTATTTTGCCTTAAATTATCTAAAATATCAGATCTCTCCAAAGTCTTAACATCTGAATGTAAATAACAACATCTAATCTTTTTATCTTTTAAATAATCTGCCAAATCCTCAGCTGTTTTTTTTGTCAATGTCGTCACCAATATTTTCTCACCTTCTCCAACCCGCTTCTCAATTTCTAAAATCAAATCTTCAATCTCACCTTCAGCTTTTTTTATTATTATCTTTGGATCAATTATTCCAGTTGGCCTAACCAATTGCTCAACCACTTCTGATCTCTCAATTTCCCAATCAGCCGGAGTAGCTGAAACAAAAATAATTTTTGAAGCTAAACCATAAAACTCATCAAACTTTAAAGGTCGATTATCAAAAGCAGCTTTTAAACGAAAACCAAAATCAATTAATGTTTTTTTTCTTGAAAAATCACCATTATACATCCCTCTAAGTTGAGGAACTGTCATATGAGACTCATCTATAAATAAAAGCCATTCATTCCCATAAGCTTCAATAAAATAATCTAAAAGAGAAAAACCAGGATCACCAGGTTTACGACCATCAAGATAACGAGAATAATTTTCAATTCCATTAACATAACCAACCTCTTTAATAATCTCAAGGTCATAACTAACTCTTTTTAACAAACGTTCAGCTTCAATATTTTTACCTAATTTCTTAAATCTTTTATATTCTTTTTCCAAATCCAATCTTATTTTAGACTCAGCTTTCTCAAAAGTTTTAGGATCAGTCATATAATGCTTAGATGGAAAAATAACAATTGATTCAATCTGACGACTATTTTTTTTACCAGTCAAAGGATCAAACTTAAATATTTTTGAAATTTTATTATTTTTTAAAATAACCCTTAGTCCAACATCATCATAAGCCGGATAAATATCAATTCTATTCCCTCTAACTCTAAAAGTTCCTCGTTTAAACTCAAACTCTGACCGATCATACTGAAGTTTAGCCAACTCTAATGAAATACTACCTAAATCTATATCTTGATTAACAAATAAATTCAAAACAAATCGCCCAAACTCAATTGGAGATCCAATATTATAGATACAAGAAACAGAAGCAGCGACAATAACATCTTTTCGAGTTAAAATATTAGCTGTTGTTTTCAACCTCAATTTATCAATTAACTCATTAATTTGAGCCTCTTTATCAATAAAAGTATCAGTATGAGGAATATAGGCTTCAGGTTGATAATAATCATAATAAGAAACAAAATAAGAAACCCCATTCTCTGGAAAAAAATCCCGCATTTCCTGATACAACTGACCAGCCAATGTTTTATTATGAGAAATAATCAAAGCAGGCATCTGAAGTTTATCAATCACATTAGCCATCGTAAAAGTCTTACCCGATCCAGTCACTCCCAAAAGAACTTGATTTTTTAAATTTGATTTTACTCCCCCAACAAGTTTTTTAATCGCCTCTGGTTGATCCCCAGTCGGTTTAAAATCTGATTTTAATTTAAACATAGCAAACTATTATTTTACCAAAAAAATCAGATTATAGTTTCTCTCCTTCAGGTAATCTCTCAACCTTTATCTTGTCAACCACCCTTAAAAGCTGTTTAGTCCGAGTTCTCTCAACCTTTTGGTACTGGTTTTCCACCCGATCAATCAAACTCCCAATCTTAACAAACTCTTCGTTATATTTTCCAAATTCTTTCTCAAACAATTTTATATAAGTAATAATTTGTCGAATATTTTTTTGATATTGAAAATTATCATAGGCCTGTCTTATCATCCGTAAGATAGCAGTAAAACTAAAAGGTCCTGCTAAAACAACCTTTTTCTTCATCGCATCAACCCAAATATCAGACATTTTTTCATAAATATATGAAAAAATCATTTCATTAGGCACAAAAAGAATGACAAAATCAACTGTTTTCTCTTCCGGGTTAATATAATCTCGACCTGTAATTTGATTTATTTTTTCCTTAACATCAGTTCTAAACAATTTAAGATATTGTTTTTTTTCATGCTTGTTAACTGTTTCAGCCGCCTTTTGCAAATTTAAATAAGGAAACTTAACATCAATATGAATCTTTGCTCCATCAGGAAAAAAAACAGCAAAATCAGGCCTAGTCGAAGTAGTTTTTTGTTTAGTATTGACTTGATAATCCTGACCCTTAACAAACCCAGCCATTTTAAGCAAGTCTTCAGCCACTTGTTCCCCAAATTGACCACGGAGCTGATTATTAGAAAGAACTTTCTTCAATGATTCTGTACTAACAGAAAGTTGTTCTGTAATCCGTTGATGATCTTTAACCAACTGAGACAAAGCACTAAATTTATTTATCCGATCTTTTTCTGCTGACTCAATTTTTTTCATCGCCTCTCTAACAATATCTTGAATTAATTTTTGCTTATTCTCAAGATCAGTTTTAATTATTTGCCTTTCAGCTTTTAATTGTTGATTTGAATTAAGTGTTTGCTGTTGACTTAAATCCTTAAAAGCCTGTCGATAAATCTCATCCATCTTTGACTCCAAACCTTTGACCAACTCATCTTTACTTGTTCTTTTATGAACAACAACTAAAACCACCAACAAGAGAACAATAATGATAGATAAAAAGAAGAAAACACTCATAAAATTAATTATACTACAATTACCATATCTAATTCTCCTCAATTTTTCTTATTGCCATCTTATTCTAACCTCGTAGATTATATAAGAGGGTCTCTACAATAGGATGAAACAACCTATGATAAAATTATCATTGGTTTTAATAAGCCAAACAATACTTTTTAATCCCAAACCCAATGTTATGTTAAAGAAAACTAATCTTAATAATTTTTTTCTCTTGCATTCATAAAAATAATCATTTATTATGAAAAATATGTCAAAACCAAAGATAATCTTCAAAGAAAACTTCCTTAAAAAAACACCTAATTTAAAAGACTACAAACAAATACTAAAAGACTTCTCCTATAAAAAATATACCCAAGAGCTAATCTGGTTTGATAAAAACAAGATCAATGCTGCTTATAATGCAATTACTAAAAATGCTTTGTCTGACCGAAAAAATAAAATTGCTTTATACTGGCTTGGAAAAAATAATGAAAAACTAAAATTCACCTTTTTAGAAATGGAAGAACAGTCAAACCAAATAGGCAATTACTTAAAATCACTTGGAATCTCAAAAGGAGAAAGAGTTTTTCTATTCTTACCTCGAATTCCAGAATTATATTTATCTTTCATTGCCATACTAAAAATAGGAGCTGTCGCAGGCACTCTTTTTGCTGCCTTTGGACCCCAAGCCCTTTACGACAGGTTGTCACAATCTGGAGCCAAAGTTCTAATAACTACTTCTAAAATGGTCAAACGATTAGAAACAATTAAAAAAGACCTAACCCATTTAGAAAAAATCATTATCATTGACCAACATTTTTCAGAACAAGTAGAAAAACAATCAAAAGAACTTCATATAAGTCAAACAGATCAAGATGACAATGCTTTTATGTTATATACCTCAGGGACAACAGGAAAACCAAAAGGAGTTGTCCATCGACACAAAGCTATTCTTCATGAATATTTAACAGCCAAATGGGTTTTAGATATTCAAGAAGATGATGTCTATTGGTGTACAGCAGACCCAGGTTGGGTAACAGGAATTGCTTATGGAATATTAGGATCATGGGCGAATGGAGCCTCAGCTGTATCTTATGAAGGCCGATTCTCACCAGATAAATGGTATCAAATAATTCAAGATTATCGCGTAAACATTTGGTACACCGCACCAACAGCCATTCGTATGCTAGCCGCTGGAGGCTTAAAAATAGTTAAAAAATATGATTTATCATCACTCCGCCACTTAGCTAGTGTTGGCGAACCATTAAATCCTGATCCTATATACTGGGGTTTAAAAGCCTTTGGATTACCATTTCATGACAATTATTGGCAAACAGAAACTGGTGGAATAGTTATTGCCAATTACCCATCTCTTCCAATCAAACCTGGCTCAATGGGAAAACCATTTCCTGGTGTTAAACCCCATATCGTCAATGATAAAGGTCAAGAACTATCCTTAAATCAAATCGGTAATTTAGCTCTAGAACCCACATGGCCATCATTAATGAAAGAACTTTGGCGTCGACCCCAAAAATATCAATCATACTTTATAAATAATCTTTACATAACAGGAGATTTAGCCTACAAAGATAAAGATGGCTACTTATGGTTTGTTGGTCGAGCCGATGATGTTATTAAAACATCTGGAGAACGCGTTGGTCCATTTGAAGTTGAATCAGCTTTAGTTTCCCATCCTAATGTCATAGAAGCTGGCGTCATAGGCAAACCTGATCCAGTCCGTGGAGAAATCATTAAAGCTTTTGTTGTTCTAAAATCAGGAATAGATCCATCAAAAAAACTAAAAGAAGATTTAATGGTTTATGTCAAAAAAAACCTTGCTGGACACGCCTATCCCCGAGAAATTGATTTTAAAGAAAAACTCCCTAAAACCCGTTCTGGTAAAATTATGCGTCGGCTTCTCAAAGCAAAAGAACTAGGTTTACCAACAGGCGATACCTCTACTTTAGAAGAGTTTTAAATATGAAATCCATTATCTTAACTTTTAGCCACTTTATTTTAAACTCGAACTATGCCCTTTTAGGATTAATAATCATTGCTTTTGCTGAATCGTCGTTTTTTCCTTTACCTCCAGATATCATCATGATTCCTTTATCTTTTATCAATCCTTCTCTTTCCTTATTTTATGCTGGAATAACAACTACTTCATCAGTTATAGGAGGATTATTCGGTTATTTTATCGGTAACAAAGGAGGAAAAGCAATTGTTAATAAACTCATCTCTGACAAAAAATTATACAAAGTAAAGCTTTACTATAACAAATATGATGTTTGGGCTGTTGCTATGGCTGGTTTAACCCCTATTCCCTATAAAATATTTACCATTGCCGCTGGCTTGTTTGATCTTGATATCAAACGATTCACAATTGCTTCAACTTTTGGACGAGGAGCTAGGTTTTTTCTTGTAGGAATACTCATTTTTTTATTCGGAGTAAAAATAAAACCTTTTCTTACAAATAACTTAGAACTAGTAATTATTGTTTTTTCTATTCTTCTAATCGGTAGCTTTATTCTTATAAATAAGCTTCTTAACAAATCAAACTAAAAATATCCTTGCTTTAAAATGAGATAGACAAAAAAATCTCCTAAAACAAACAATCAAAGCATTTTTTATATTTTCTACTTAATACTAAATACTAGATCTTCTGTATAATAATAAAATGCTTTATATTATTGCCACACCAATAGGAAACATTCAAGATACCTCATTTCGAGCTGTCAAAACACTTTTAAACTCTGACATTATTTTGTCAGAAGACACAAGAAGCACCGGTCTATTCCTTAAAAGAATCAAAGAGTTATTCCCCAATTTAGATTTAGGAAACAAACCCCAATTAATCTCCTATTACAAAGAAAAAGAAATGGAAAAACTACCTCAAATTATAAATATATTAAAACAAAACAAAACTGTCTCTCTTATTTCCCAATCTGGCTTGCCTCTTATTTCAGATCCAGGATATCTACTAATTAAAATCTTAATAAAAGAAAACTTAGATTTTACTGTTATTCCAGGCCCTTCAGCTTTTACAACCGCTGTTATTCATTCTGGTTTTCCTACAAAAAACATTCTTTTTCTAAGTTTCTTGCCAAAGAAAAAATCAGCATTAATTCAATTAATCAAAAAAATAGAGCAAACAGCAAAAAACTTTAAATCATTAACAATTGTTTTTTATGAATCACCCTTTAGAATAAATAAAACTCTAAAAATACTATCAGATTATTTACCCAATACAGAAATATCTATTTGTCGTGAAATGACCAAAAAATTTGAAGAAATAAAAAGAGGACAAGCTAAAGAACTAATCAACCAAAAATACAAAGGTGAAATAACAATTACTGTTAAAATATAACCATGCAAAGCAACACTTTTAGTTTATTCACTACAAAAAAAATAAGAGTAAACAATATTAATATTAATTATGCTCATATTGGTAAAGGCCAACCACTTATTTTAATTCACGGTTGGGCAAATAACTGGATTGGAATGGTGCCATTAGCCTTAGAACTTAAAAAAAGTTTCTCTATCTATCTAATTGATCTACCGGGCTTTGGAGACTCTGATCCTCTAAAAGAATACAATATAAAAAATCAGGCAAAATATGTCTATTTATTTTTAAAAACATTAAAAATTAAGCCTCAAGCAATTATTGGTTTGTCCATGGGTAGTTTAATCACCGCCCAAATAGGAAAAGACTACCCAAAAATTACTAAAAAAATAATCCTTTTAAGTCCTGTTTTTAAAACTAAAAATCATCAATTAATCTCAAAAATAGTTACAAAAACCTTTTCCATTATAAATAAAAGAGATATTAGTAAAACTCTTCTTAAAAAAGCAATCGAACTCAGAATAGCTTCATATTTAACTGCTAAATATATTAATATGTATAAATTTAATAAATTTTTAATTGATTCTTATGGAATGATCGGTAAAAAGAAAATGACCAAAGAAGCTTTTATTCAGATGGGATTATCTTCAGCCAGTTTCCAGTTAGAAAAAGTTTTAAATAATTATTCCCTACCAGTTTTACTAATTTATGGAGAAAAAGACAAAATAACCACAATCAACCAAGCTAAAGAAATTTTAAAAGATATGAAAGAAAAATTTCAATTTGCTTCAATATCCTTTGCCGGCCACATTGTCTCAACTGAAAAACCAAAACAAACAACCAAAAGAATTAAAGATTTTTTATCTAAAAATTAATAATAAAAATTATTAATTACTTAACCGTTCTTTTAATAATCTATAGGCTAGAAAATTTAAATTTGGGATTAAA
>CAYTFR010000007.1:0-12416 GCA_964437175.1 uncultured Gammaproteobacteria bacterium
ATAAAATCAAAAACAATTAGTGAAAAAAAAGAAAGACTTTTTAAATCTGATTTAGAAAAAACATTAAAATTAAAGGTCAATGTATTAAAATCTGAAACAATCGGTCCTATCTTAGGAAAAGAAACAGTGAAAAAAACAATTATAGCTTCTTTAATCGCCACAATTGGAATCCTGCTTTATATTAGTATTGCTTTCCGTAATTTTAATTTTGCTTTAGCCGCTGTTATTGCTATGTTTCATGATTTTTTCATTTTATTGGGAACTTATTCAATTTTTTCCCATTTTTTTGGGGCTGAGGTAGACACTCTTTTTGTGACAGCAGTTTTGACAACAATGTCTTTTTCTGTTCATGATACAATTGTTGTTTTTGATAAAATTAGAGAGTATAAAAATAAAGAAGGAGCTAGCATTGACGATTATGCAAATAAAGCCTTAACTGAAACAATGGTTCGTTCTTTTAATAACTCAATGACAATTGTTTTTATGTTATTAGCTTTAGTTCTTCTGGGAGGTTCGACTATTAAGCTTTTTGCGACGGCTTTACTGATAGGAACAATTGCTGGAACATACTCTTCTCCGTTTGTGGCAACACCGGTTGCTGTTTGGTTAGAAAAGAGAAAGACAAGATAATTGTATGGAGATTGTTAAACTTGAAGTTGGTCAACTTAAAACTAATTGTTATTTTGTCATTAAAAACAACAATTGTCTTATTATTGATCCTGGGGATGAGGGAGAATTTATTTTAGAAGAGATTCAAAGAAAAAGATTAAATCCTTTAGGTTTATTGGCGACTCATGGTCATTTTGATCATCTAATGGCAGTAGGTGAGATCCAAAAATCTTTTGATGTTCCGTTGTATATTAATAAAAATGATTTTTTTTTAGTAAAAAGGATAAAAGAGACAGCTGAATATTTCTTGGGATACAAACAGTTTATATTACCAATTGAAAAAATTAAGGGTTTTAATATTGAAGATTCATTGAAAATTGAGAATTGGAAGTTAAAAATCATTGGTACTCCAGGACATACTCCAGGATCAGTTTGCTATTTTTTTGAAAAAGATAGAATTTTATTTTCTGGTGACACTTTATTTAAGGGAAACATAGGTCGATATGATTTTTCATATAGCAGTTATAATGATTTAAGAAAGTCGGTTAAAAGATTGTTAAAGTTAAATGAAAAGACAATAATATATCCTGGACATGGAGAACAATCAATTATTAGAGAAGAAAGAAAACATTTTGTAAGTTTTTGATATTATGTTATGAATTCTATGTTTTTTTATTATTTAACCTTTTATTTCTTTTAATCGTTTAAGGAGCTCTTTTTTTTCATTTTTCAGTTTTTTTTCCACCACTTCGTCAAAGATTTGTTTAAGCATTAAACCAACTTTTTTCCCTTGTTTAAGGTTAAGGATTTTCATTATATCATTACCATCTATTTTTAAATCAGTTATTTTGAATGGTTCTTTCTGAACTTTTATAATTCGTTTTTTAAATAGTTCATATCTCCAAGAGGTTGGTTTGGAACCAGAGCCGATTCTATCTCCAGTTCGAAGATCAAACATATCTTGAAGATAATTTTTTCCGATTTGGCGAATAAAGCGACGAACCGCTTTATCTGTTTGGGATTCAGAAACAGTAAATTGATGGTGGCGTATCAATTTAACAAATTTTTCTTTTTGCTTGTTTGACAGTCTTAATCGTTGAGCAATTTTCTTAGCTAGAATAGCTCCGACTACTTCATGGTTATAAAAAGTGATCAATTCAGTTTTAGCATCTTTTCTAAATGTTTTCACTTTGCCAATATCATGAAGGAGAGTGGCCAGTCGAGTAATAATATCTTTTGATGGGCAGTGTTTAAGAGCCATAACAGAATGGGTTCCTACATCATATATGTGATGTCTTTTTGGGCTTTTTTGAGGGATGGAAAAACATTTATCAAGTTCAGGTAAAAAATATTGGAGAAGAGAGGTGTTTCTCAAAAATAATATTCCTTCGGATGGATTATGTGAAGCTAAAATTTTAAACAATTCATCTCTAATTCTTTCATAGGATATATTTAAAATTAACTTTGAGTTTTTTTTAATTGACTGGTATGTTTTATCTTCAATTAAAAAACCTAGTTGTGAGGCTATTCGGATAGCCCGAAGAAGTCTTAAGCCATCTTCTTGAAAACGTTGGTCAGGATTACCAACACTGATAATTAATTTTTCTTTTAGATGTTTTTGGCCTTCATAAAGATCAATAATCTTTTGGCCGTCATAAGCTAAAGCATTAATTGTAAAATCGCGACGGCTTAAATCCTCTTGAATAGTTTTTGCCCAGATAATTTTTTCAGGATGACGATGATCTTTATAGTCTGATTCTTTTCGAAAAGGAGTGACTTCAAACAAGGTTTCTTTTAGAGGAATAATTACTGTTCCATATCGGTTGTTATATTTTGCTTTAGGGAACAATTTTAATATTTGGTCAGGTGTGGCATTGGTTGTAAAATCCCAGTTGTTAATTGGTCGTTTTAGAAGAAGGTTCCTGATTGCTCCACCAACAATAAATACCTGAAAATTATTTTTTCTAAACTTTTTCATAAACTCGGAGATATAGCTGGGAATAGTAATCATAGTTAAATTATACTTAGTTAATGTCTTTTTTGAAGGGTAATTTATTAGTTTTTCTTTAAGTGGCTAGTTTTTTTAATACATCTAAATTTTTTTTATCTGGACCTTTTTTATCAAAACCAGGAGTTTCAATTATAAACGGTAGTGATTTTAATTTTTGATGATTAATTAAAAGTTTAAATGTTTTTAAACCAATATATCCTTGTCCAATATTTTCATGGCGATCACGAAATGAGCTAAAAGGATCACGGCTGTCATTTAAATGCCAAACAACAAGTTTGTTAAGTAAAGAAAGTTTTTCCAGATGATTAAGAAACTTATTTAGCTGGTTCTTGTTAGAAAATTTGTAGCCAGCTGAAAAAAGGTGGCAGGTATCAAGGCAGAGTTTGACTCTTTTATTGTTAAGGTCATTTATAATCTGACTTATTTCATTGAGATTATAACCAATTTTTCTTGTCCCTGCATTTTCAATAATAAAAAGAGTATCTTTAGGTGTTTTGCTTAAAATCTCTTTAATATTTTTAATTAAGGTTGAGTATTTGTTCCAGTACCAATCTTGATTGGATTGGGATGGTTTAGGATGTTTGTCTCCAAAGGACGATTGGACTGGATCTGCAGGTTTTCGTAGTGGAATCCCTTGTGTGGTTTTCCATGTTTGTGAAGCTTTATTTTCTTTTTTAAAAGAACCGAGATGAATAATGCTTCCTTTTATTTTTAGTTTTGAGGCTAGTGTTAATTCTGAGATTAAAAATTGTTTTGATAGTTGTCCAATTCTCTCTTTATTGCTAAGATTAATTAAATATGAAGCATGAAAATAAACAGGATTGATCTTTAATTGTTTTTTAAGTTTTATAAATTGATTGATTTTATTTTGTTCAATAGTTGGTAGTTTCCATCTTCGAGGAGAAGTAGAAAATAGTTGGAGACAACTGCCTCTAATTTTTTTAATTTTTTGGAGAGGTTTATCATAGCCTTTGGAAATTGAGAGATGAGCTCCTAATTTAATCGTCATGACGTGTTAATAAGTTTGTAGATAGTTGTTTTATTTATTATATAATTAAATTCATAATTTTACTCTAAGAAAAATCCTCTTGACATTGATTAGCAGAGTTGGTATATTATTGCTAATAAAATTATGGTAGATAATTTAACCCAAAGACAAATTGAGGTTTTAAAAACAATTATTACTGAATATACTGAAACGAGCGAACCAGTTGGGTCGGAGATATTAGAGAAGAAATATAAATTAGGAGTATCTCCAGCAACAATTAGGAATGAAATGGTTGAGTTGATAAAAAAAGGTTTTTTAAAAAAAACATATTTTTCTTCAGGGAGGGTGCCTTCAGCAAAAGGATTTAGATTTTATATTAAAAACTTAATGAAGGAAAAAGAATTATCAACTTCTGATGAGGTAAGTTTTAAAAATAGTGTTTGGGATGAAAAAGAAGAATCTCATCGATTGTTATCTCAAGCAACAAAAGTTTTGGCAGAAAAAACAGGATTATTATCAATTGCTGTAACAGATGTAAAAGAATTATATTATTCTGGAATGGGAAATTTATTAAACCTGCCTGAGTTTTTAGATTTAAAAGTAACAAGGAATTTTTTTATACGATTAGAAGAATTGAGCTTTTGGGAAAAAGTTCTTTTACAAGTAGAAGAGATTGAAGATGAAATAATGTGTATGTTGGGTGGAGATGATTTTGAAGATCCATTATTTGATTCTTGTGCTAGTGTTTTAGGAGAGTTTGAAGGGAAAAAAATACGAGGGGCAATTGGAGTTATTGGTCCAAAAAGAATGTGTTATGATATTGTTATTCCTCAGATCAAGTATTTTTCTAAGTTAATTGAACAAATATTTAAAGAACAAGGAATGTGATTTAAAAATCCAAAATTAAAACTAGTTTTTTAAAACTATGAGAAAAAAAACAGTCAACAAAGATTTGAAAACAAAACAATTACAAAATAAAGTTAAGGAGCTTGAAAAAAAGTATTTACGGGCTTTAGCAGATTATCAGAATTACTTTAAAAGAACCGAAGAGGAAAAAGTAAAAATAAAACATATGGTTAATAAAGAGTTGATTTTAGGTTTTCTGCCTTTTTTAGATGATTTATATAATGCGGAGATCTTTATAAAAGATGAGGGATTGAAAATGATTAAGAATAAGCTGGTTAAGAGATTAAATGATATGGGAGTAAAAGAAATTAAGGTTTTAGAAAAAAAATATGACCCGAACGTTGCTGAAGCAATTGAAGTTGTTGATGGGAAAAAAGATAATATTGTTATAGCTGTTTTACAAAAAGGTTATATGTATAATAATTGTTTATTAAGGTCAGCAAAAGTAAAAGTAGAAAGGTCTGAGTAAGATAGAATTTTTATAAAACATTAAAACCTATTATAAATTAATAATTTAAATTATGAACAAAATAATTGGTATTGATCTAGGAACCACAAATTCTTGCGTTGCCGTAATGGAAGCAGGAAGACCAAAAGTTATTTATTCAAAAGAGGGGAGAAATGTTATTCCTTCAGTTGTTGATCCTATTAAAAGAGTTGTTGGTGATGTAGCAAAAAGGCAAATGGTCCTTAATCCAAAAAAAACTATTTTTTCAATAAAAAGATTAATGGGAAGAAGATTTTCAGATAAGTCAGTAAAGAAAAGTATTAAATGGTTACCATATGAAATAAAAGAGGGAAGAGAAAAGATGGCTATAGTAGAGATAGAAGGAAAAACCTTTACTCCACAGGAAATATCATCCATGATTCTTCAAAAGATAAAAAGAGATGCTGAAGCTTATTTAAAACAAAAGGTTGAGAAAGCAGTTATTACAGTTCCAGCTTATTTTGATGATGCTCAGAGGCAAGCAACTAAACAAGCGGGTGAGATTGCTGGATTAGAAGTAGTTAGAATAATAAATGAACCAACAGCAGCAGCTTTAGCCTATGGGTTAGATAAAAAACATAGTCATACAATTGCTGTTTATGATTTAGGTGGAGGGACATTTGATATTACTGTTTTGGAATTAGGAGAAGGGGTTTTTCAGGTAAAAGCAACCAATGGTAATACTCATTTAGGAGGAGATGATTTTGATAAAGTTATAATAGATTATATTGCTGAAGAATTTGAAAAAGAACATAACTTAGATTTAAGAAAAGATTCTCAAGCACTTCAACGTCTTAGAGATGCAGCTGAAAAAGCTAAAATTGAGTTATCTTCTTCTATTGAAACAGAGATAAATTTGCCTTTTGTTACGGTTAGAGAAAATCAACCGCTTCATTTAGTAATTAAATTAACAAGAGCGAAATTAGAATCTTTAACCAATGATTTAATAGACAAAACTTTTGAACCAGTAAAAGCCTGTTTAAAAGACGCCAAAATAAAGTCTCAAGAGGTTGATGAAGTAATCTTAGTTGGAGGTATGACCCGAATGCCAAAAATAATTGATCGGGTAAATAAGTTTTTTGGAAAAGAACCGAATCGTTCTGTTAATCCAGATGAGGTTGTCGCTATTGGCGCAGCTGTTCAAGGAGGCATATTAACAGGTGAGACAAAAGATGTTGTTTTATTGGATGTAACGCCATTAACTCTTGGTGTTGAAACATTAGGGGGTGTTATGACAAGCCTTATTTCTCGAAACACAACAGTTCCCACTTCAAAATCAGAAGTGTTTTCTACAGCAGTAGATAATCAAACTCAAGTAGAGGTTCATGTTTTACAAGGAGAAAGGCCTTTGGCAAAAGACAACAAATCTTTGGGAAGATTTATCTTAAAAGATATTCCACCAGCTTCTCGAGGAGTGCCTCAAATTGAGGTAAAGTTTGATATTGATGCCAATGGAATTTTAACGGTTACAGCTAAAGACAAAGCAACTGGAAAAGAACAAAGTATAAAAATTACTGGCTCAACAGGGTTAACAAAAGAAGAGATTGAGAAGATGAAGAAACAGGCTGAAGAACATAAAGCAGAAGATGAGCAAGAAAAAGAACGTATAGAAGCTGTTAATAAAGCTGACTCAATGGTTTATACAGCCGAAGAATCCTTGAAAAAGACTGGTGATAAAGCTCCTAAAAAGATTAAAGAAGAGGTTGAAAAAAAACTTAAGGAGTTAAAAGAAGTCTTAAAAAAAGGTCAAAAAGAAGAAATTGAAGAAAAGACCAGTCAGTTATCTAATGCTTTACAGCAGATAGGAGAGTATATGTATAAAAAAGATGCTCAAACTCCAGCTGGTAATGAGAAACAGGGAAAAGATAAGAAACAATCAGATTCAAAAGATAAAAAAGATAAAGATGTTGAAGAAGGAGAAGTAGTTGATTAAAAATTAGAAGTTAAAAATCAGAGTTGATAACCCAGATTTAACTAACTGTAACTTTGAATTTTAGATCTGCTTGTTGAATCAAGCTTTAGACTTTAAATTATTATCATGGATTACTATGGAGTTCTTGGAGTATCAAAAACCGCTTCAAAAAATGAGATTAAATCTGCTTATCGAAAAAAAGCATTAAAATGGCATCCTGATAAAAATAAATCTCCAGAGGCTTCTAAGAAGTTCAAAAAAATAAATAAAGCTTATGAGATTTTATCAGACCCTAAGAAGCGTCAATTATATGATCAATATGGGGCAGATGTTTTTGAAAAAGGAAAAGGAGCTCCTCATTCTTATGGTTATAATCAAAATCCATTTTCCTATACATATACAACTTCAGGGGGAGGTTCTCCATTTGAAGATATAAATATTGGCGGATTTTCTGACCCTTTTGATATATTTGAGCAGTTTTTTGGAGGTCAGTCTCCATTTTCACAGAGAAGAAAAGTAGATCAAAGGAAAATTTATCAAGTAAATATTTCTTTTGAGGAAGCAGTAAAAGGAGTTGAAAAAAAAATAAAAATAGATAGCAAGATAAAAAAAATAAAGATACCCGCCGGTGTTGATGATGGTAATAGAATTAGATTTTCTAATTTTGATTTACTTGTTAGAGTCACTCCTCATTCTCATTTTAAAAGAGAGGGACAAGATATTGTTTTAGAAAAAGAGATCCCTTTTTCAATGGCTGTTTTAGGAGGAGTTGTTGAAGTCCCAACAGTTGAAGAGAAGGTAAAACTTAAAGTTCGTCCTGGAACTCAATCAGGGTCAATGATTCGATTAAGAGGAAAAGGGATAAGATCTCCTTATTCATCTCAAAAAGGCAATCAATATGTAATATTTAAGATTAAGATTCCTGAAAAAGTTTCTTCTAAAGCAAAAAAATTACTTAAAGAGTTTGATATGGAAGTAAAATAATTTTTATGAAAATAAATGCTGGAAATTTAAAAAAGGGAGATTTTGTTAAGTATCAAAACAAAATCTGGCAGATTCAAAAAGTAGATTTCTATTACAGTGGAAGAGGTTCTGCATTAATGAGAACAAAATTAAAGAATTTAAAAGACGGAAAGCAGATTAACCAAACTTTTAAGTCAAATGATCAAATGGAGATTGTTGAGGTCAATATAAAAAAGGCACAGTTTCTATATGATCAAAGAGATAAATTGTATTTTATGGATTTAGAATCTTTTGATCAATATGAATTGGCAGAAACAATAGTTGGGAAACTGAAATCATTTTTGAAAGAAGGAAAAGAGTATTATTTGTATCTTTACAAAGATAATGTTTTAAATCTTAGATTTCCAAAGAGTGTTAAATTTAAAGTAATTAAAGCCGAGGAAGAAATAAAAGGAGATAGAGTTAGTGGAGCAAAAAAAACTGTTATTGTTGAGAATGAAATTCCTGTTGTTGTTCCGATCTTTATTAAGCAAGGAGATGAAATTGTAATTAATCCTGAAACAGGAGAGTATATTGAAAGGGTAAAAGCGAGATAAGATTTCATATCAGTTATATCCCTTTAATGTAATTATGAATACTGCTGGTCAGATTTTAAGAAAGGAAAGAAACAAAAAAGGAATTTTATTATCAGAGATAGAGAAGGAAATAAGAGTTAGGAAAAAGTTTTTAAAAGCAATAGAAAATAATAATTGGGATGTTTTTCCTTCAAAAATATACATTATTGGAGTAATAAAAAACTATTCTAAGTTTTTGGGTTTAGATCATAAAAGAATGATTGCTTTTTTCAGGAGAGATTATGAGAAATCAGAGGAAATAAAGTTTAAGACAAAAGTTCCATCAGGTTATTTAGCTTCTGATACGAAAAAAATAATATATTTTGGAATAATTTTTATATTTTTAATCTTTGTTAGCTATTTTGGTTATCAATTAAAATTATATTTTTCACCGCCTAAAATTGCAATCCTTTCCCCGAAAAAAAATAATTTTAGACTTGAAAAAAAAATAAAAATAGTAGGTAAAGCAGATAAAGAATCGCAGATTGTTATTTTGGGAGAGAAAGTATATCAAAATAAAGAAGGAAAGTTCAGTTATTTTTTTCCTCTAATGGAAGGAAGAAACGAATTAAAAATAGAGGTAATTGGAGCTAATGGAAAAAAAACAATCTTAAAAAAAGTTTTTTTTAAAGAGAAATCAGTTTCTAATGATTGATGATAGTTGTTTAATTAAGTTTATATTAGCTGAGTAATTAATCTTTTTAAACCCTAATCGTTGAGCTTCTTTAATAATTTTGCTTTCATTGGGAATTTTTCGAACATCGCCTAACAATCCAACCTCACCAATAAATATTTGTTTTGTAGAGATAGAGATATTTTTTAATGATGAGATTATAGAAGCAACAATCCCTAAATCAGCTGCAGTTGATCTTATTTGAACACCGCCAATAACATTGATATACAGATCGTATTTTTCTAATGATAATCTTAGATGTTTTCTTATTACCGCCAGGAGAAGGAGGACCTTATTATAATTAACTCCTTTAACAACTCTTCTAGGGATAGTTAAAATTGTAGGAACAGCTAGACATTGGACCTCAAGAAATAAAGGTCTTTTTCCCTCAATTATTCCAACAATGGCTTTCCCTGGTGTTTTTTTATTTGCTTGACTATCTAAAAAAACAAGCGGATTTACAACTTCTTTTAATCCTTTGGAGTCCATTTGGAAAAGACCAATTTCATCTGTTGATCCAAATCGGTTTTTTGTTGCTCTTAAAACCCGAAAATTTGAGGTTTGTTCTCCTTCAAATAAAAGAACGCAATCAACCATATGTTCTAATGTTTTTGGACCAGCAATTGTTTTATCTTTAGTGATATGACCAACAATAATTAATGGGATTTTGTTTTTTTTGGCAAAGGCGATTAATTTAGTCGCAGTGGCTTTAATCTGAGAAATAGTTCCTGGGGTTGATTCGATTTCTTTTGAGTATAAAGTTTGAATGGAATCAATGATAACAACATCCAATTTATTTATTAGATTTTGTCCACTGGAAATAATTCCTTCAACTTGAGTCGTGTCAGAAAAATAACAGTTTAATAAAGGTATTTTTAACCTTTCAACTCTATTTTTTACTTGTTCAGCAGATTCTTCACCGGATATATAAAAACAGGAAAGATTATTCATTGCCTGTAATAAAAGAGTTGATTTACCAATACCTGGTTCACCACTTAATAGGATAACTTCTCCAGGAACAAACCCATTACCTATGACTCGATCAAATTCATAGATATTAGTTTTTTTTCTGATCCCTTTTTGTTTTGAAAGAGATATTTGTTTTAAAGGAATTATTTCTGCTTTTATTGTTTTTTCTTTCTTGGATTTTTTTGATGAGAGTTGTTCTTTCATTGTATCCCACTGATTACATTGGGGACATCTGCCTATCCAAGAGGCTGAACCATAACCGCAATTGGAGCAAATAAACATAATGATTAAAGTTAAATGTTAAAAGTCAAAATCTATTTTTAATATTTATTTAAAAATTTTTATATAGATTCTTTTATATCTAAATTCTACATTTTTTCTACTGTTTCAATACCCAGTAGATATAATCCGTTTTTTATAACCTGAGCGATAGAATTTGTTAAAAGTAAGCGAAACTTTTTTAATGATTTCTCTGTTTTTAAAATTGGCTGGTTTTGATAAAAAAGATTATATCTTCGAGCTAAATTAAAAAGATAGTTGCAGAGAATATTAGGAGCATAGTTTTCTGTTGCTTCTAAAACTACTTCGGGAAATTTATAGAGACTTCTTAAAAGATATATCTCTTCATTTTTAAGATATAAAGTTTTAAGTTGTTTTTTAAATTTGTTTGACAATTCATTTTCATGAATCAAGTTAAGATTGATGGATTTTTGACTTTTTCTTAAAATTGATTTACATCGAGCATATGTATATTGAAGATAAGGTCCGCTGTTACCTTCAAAGCTAAGTGATTCTCCAAAATTAAAAATAACATCTTTTCCAATATTTGTTTTTAAAAGAGAGTATTTAACAGCTCCAATAGCAATTTTTTCACAAGTATCTTCAATTTCTTTCTTGGATATTTTTTTACTTTTTTGGATAATTTGATAAAGTCTTTTTTTTGTTTCATCAATTAATTGTTGTCCAGAAACAATTTTCCCTGTTCGGCTAGACATTTTTCCTTCGGGTAAGCGAAGCATACCATGTGAGATATGAAATGTTTTTGGTGCCAGTGATGGGTTGGTAAACTTCATTGCTTGAAGAATTACCTGAAAATATTTATCAATTTCATTGCCAGTAATAACAATAGATTTGTCATAGGGAAAGTCTTTATACTTAGTAGGGGCCAAACCTAAATCTTTTGCTTCATAGGTCGGTAATCCATAAGAGTTTAAAAATACCCGAGTGTGAAGGTTGTATTTTTCACCTGGAAAAACAACAGCTCCTTTGCTTTTTATAAAGATATTTTTATCTAAGAATTTTTTTACTAATTGGACTCCATATTCACCAATCTGGCTTTCAAAATAATAAAAATCAAATTTTGTGCCTAATCTTTTATAAATAATTTCAAAATATTCTAAACTCCATTCTCGTCCCTTTTTAAATAAAGTTTCAATTTCTTTAAGTTCTGTTTTTTTAACCTTGACATATTGATGATAATTAATTATTGGTTTCCAGTTTTCTTTTTCTTTTAAATAGTTTTGAGCGGATATATAAATAAGATAGTTAATATTTTTTATTTGTTTTTGGGCTTGAGGATTTTTTTTATAAGCTGTTGCTCCAAGAGCATAAGCTTGTCCTAAAAACTTGATTCTTTCTTTAAGATTTAATTTCTCTAAACTTTTAATTTTTTCAGTTAAAGATTGACCAGCCTTTGGTTGGAATTTTTTATTTTTAATTTTTTTTAACATTCCCCAGATGGATTTGGAAACATGCATACCAACATCACCTTGATAGTTAGCTCTTTTAACAATTGCTCCTGTTTCTTGGAAAAGTCTGGCAATTGATTCACCAATAGTGTTGGTAAATAAATGGCCAATATGAAATTCTTTAAATGGATTTGGATCAGTATATTCAATCATTACTTTTAAATTTTCATAGAGATTTAATTTTCCATACAATTCTTTTTTTGAGTTTATTATTTCTAATTGATTGATAAGAATCTTTTTTGATATCCAAAAGTTAATAAATCCTGGTTTAACAATCTCTATTTTTTCAATAAGGTTAGTTTTAGGAAAGTTCTCAACAATCTTTTTAGCTAAAGCCATTGGATTAGTCTTTAGTCTTTTTGCCTGTTTTAAAGCAATATTGGAAGAATAGTCTCCAAAATCAAAATTAGACGGATGTTCAAGCTCGATATTTTTCTCCTTTATTTTGATTTTATCAAGGCAGAGTTTAAGTTGTTTTTTAATTTGATTTTTAATCATTGCTTTATATGATAGCAAAAAATTAATAATTTTTATAT
>CAYTFR010000007.1:12516-21455 GCA_964437175.1 uncultured Gammaproteobacteria bacterium
CATTAGATATGCTATTTAACAAACAATTATTTATCAAATTAAACAAATAAAAGGTTAAGTTAGATATTGCATTATTAGTAATAATTGCCTAAAATAAATACATATATGAAAAAAAAATTTATTCTTTTAGCTGTTTTAGTTTTTCTTTTTATTATTTTTGTTATTACAAGATTTTTTATTTTAAATAATCAAAACGCAATGGGAAGATTAAAAGTAACTTCTTCCCCTCAAGCAAGTGTTTTTTTAGACAATTTAGTTATTGGTAAAACTTCTTTTGAAGATAAAGCAAAAACAGGTGAACATATTCTTAAATTAATTCCTGAAGGATCAGCAACTGATATTGCTAGTTGGCAGGGAAAGATTAAAATTTTCAAAAATTCTCTTACTTTTGTCAATATGGAATTGGGGAGTTCAGATGTTAATACAGCCGGTGAAGTATTTACTGTCAGCAAGATGGAAAGTTCACCAAAAGGTAAGGATTATGGAGAAATATATGTTGAAACAGATCCAACAGGAGCAATTGTTTATTTAGACAATGATGAGAAGGGAGTTGCTCCATTGATTTTAACCGATGTCTTAAAAGGAGAACACGAACTTTCTGTATTTATGCCGGGTTTTTTTAGAAGAACCCAAAAAATTAATATTATTCCCAAATATAGAGTTAATGCTTTATTTAAGTTAGCCATTGATCAGAGCAAAAAAAACCAGATTGAAGGGAATAAAGAAGATAAAGAAAAAAAAGCAACTGACAGTGCTCAAACAAAGGGAAAAATCGTTGTTATTAAAGATACCCCGACTGGTTGGCTTCGAGTTCGTGAAGAACCATCACTTTCAGCTTCTGAAGCAGCTAAAGTAAAACCCGGAGAAAAATATAAATATTTAGATAAGCAGTCTGGTTGGTATAAAATTAAATATGATAATAAAGAAGGATGGGTTTCTTCACGATATGTAGAGATAAAAGATAAATGAACGAAAGAACAATATTAAATTTAAATAAAATTATTTTTCTTTCCAGACAATTTTATTGTATAAAAGATATGAGTAAGGAATAACAATTAAGACAATAATAACGATTTTATATAAAGGCCAGAATGTTGAACCAAAAATATTTGTTGCTAGCTGAATTCCAATGGCTTGAACAATAAGTGATCCTGAAGCAATAAGATTATATTTAGTAAAATTTTTCATATACGAAGTAGAAGAATGTTTGATTTTTTTATAAGAGAAACTCCAGAAATTATTTAAAGTAAAGTTATTTATAATTGCTATTTCAGCGCTTATTAGTGTTGCTAGCCAGTAAAGAGAGGTTTTAATCTTTAAGAGATTCATGAAAAAATAAGAGATTCCAAAATCAAGAGTAAAACCAGTTATACCAACAACAACAAACTTAATAAAAGATGAATTTATAATTGTATAAAGCAGTGTTTGCCATATATACTCAAAAGAATTTATTTTAGAATGGCCTTTTTTTCTATCTTTAAATTGAATTGGAACTTCTTGGATATAAGCTCCTTTTTTTAAGGCTCTATCAAGAAAAGCGACCTGAAAAACATATCCGGTATAATTATCTAAATTTAAAGCAATATCTTTTATTAGCCAGGTTTTAATAGCTCGAAAACCTGATGTCCAGTCAGTTATTTTTAGTTTCATAAATCCAAGGCGGATTATAAGGTTACCAAAAATAGAGAATATTTTTCGATTAGTTCCCCAGTTGTCAGGAATAGATCCATTTTTAATGTATCTTGAACCAACGACAAAATCAGCTCCTTTTTCTATCTGATATAAAAACTGTTTAATTTCTTTTGGGTTGTGTGACCAATCAGCATCCATTTCAAAGATAACATAAGGGTTTATGTTTTTTAAGACATAGGAAAATCCTTTGATATATGCTTTTCCAAGACCTCTTTTTGAGATTTCAAGAAAATGAAGTTTATTAGGATATTTTGTTTTTTTTAATTTTTTAACTATTTGGCCGGTTTTATCAGGGGATTGACTATCAATGACAGCAACATGAATCTCCCAATTTTTAATGTTTTTTGCTTGATTAAATATCTCTTTAATCAGGGATTCAATGTTTTCTGATTCATTATATGTTGGTAAAACAATAACTGCTTTTCTTATAAAAATCTTGTTTTAAAATATTTTATTGTTTTTTCTAAACCTTGTTTTAGATCTATTTTAGCTTGCCATGAGAGTAGTTTTTTAGCTTTGTTTATATTTGGCTGGCGTCTTTTAGGGTCATCAATATCTTTAAGTTTAGGTAAATATTTTAGAATTGATTTTGAGTTAGTAAAATTAATAACTATATTAGCCAGATCAATTATTTTTTTTTCATCAGTGTTTCCGATATTAATAATTTCTCCAGCTAAATTGTTGACAGTCGCTAGTTTATAAAGGCCGTTAACCATGTCAGAGACATAACAAAAAGAACGGGTTTGGGTGCCGTCGCCATAGATAGTGACAGGTTTATTAGTGAGAGCTTGAACTAAAAAGTTTGAGATTACTCTTCCATCATTTTTTTCCATGTTAGGACCGTAAGTATTAAAAATGCGAGCAATGCGAAGATCAAGGTTGTATTTACGGTGATAGTTTTTGACTAAGCTTTCTGCGAATCGTTTTCCTTCATCATAACAAGATCGTTTTCCAATAGGATTGACATTGCCCCAATATGTTTCTGGTTGAGGATGAACTAATGGATCACCATAAACTTCAGAAGTTGATGTTAAAACAAAGACCTTGCTTTTTGATTTGAGAAAAAAATCTAAAACATTTTTAGTTCCTTGAGCATTAACCATTAAAGTTTTTATAGGGTATTGTTTGTATTTTACCGGAGATGCAGGAGATGCTAAATGATAGATAATATCAAAACAATCAAGTTTTAAAGATGAGAAATCAAGAGTTATTAGGTCTTTTTCAATAAAGTGGAAATCTTTTCTTTCTAAGAATTTTTTAATATTTTTTTTTGAACCTGTAAGTAGATTATCAATTACTGTTACTTGATGATTTTTATTTAAATGAAATTGAGTTAAATTTGAACCAATAAAACCAGCTCCTCCAGTAATTAAAATTTTCATATAATGATAGCTTTTCTTCCGATAGAGTAATAATTAAAACCGAGCTTTTTCATTTTATTTGGATCATAGATATTTCTGCCGTCAAAAATAATTGGAGAATTCATTAGTTGTTTAATTTTTTTTAGATCAATTTGCTTAAATTCATTCCATTCAGTAATAATAGCGATAGAATCTGCTTTTTCAGCTGCTTTATATGGAGAATTTTTAAAAACAATTTTATCTTTGAATATTTTTTTAATATTGTTGTTGGCAATTGGATCGTAAACAGTAATTTTAAAGCCTAATTGAATTAGCTTTTTTATAATATAAATTGATGGGGCAGATCGAATATCATCAGTGTTTGGTTTAAAGCTTAAGCCCCAGAGAGTAATCTTTTTTCCTAGAGTGGATTGATTGATGATATCAATAAAGTTATCTTTAGCTTTTTGGTTTATTTGTTCTACTGCTTCAAGCAAAAAGGTGTCAATATTAAGTTTTTTACCAATATGAGTGATTGCTTTTACATCTTTAGGAAAACAAGATCCACCATAGCCAAGACCAGGATTCATAAAAACTCTTCCAATTCGTTTATCAAGTCCAACTGCATCAAGGACAGATTCAACATCAGCATTGGTTTTTTGGCAATAAAATGAGACAAGATTAGCAAATGATATTTTTGTTGCTAGAACAGAGTTTGAGATGTATTTAATAAGTTCGGCTGAAGGGATATCAGTAATTACTCGTTTGCCATTGAGCGGTTTGTGTAATTCTAAAAGAAGTTGAATCGCTTTTTTTGAGTCAGAGCCAATAACTACTCTGTCAGGACTAATAGTGTCATGGAGAGCTGATCCTTCTCTTAAAAATTCTGGGCATGAAGCTATCTCAACTTCTGATTTTTTTGGTTTTATATTATTGATGATTTTTTTTACTTGAAGGTTAGTTCCAACTGGAACAGTACTTTTACAAGAGACGATTGTCAATTTTTCTTTTAAGTGTTGACCGATTTTTTTTGCGACATTAAAAACTTGAGTTAGATCTGCTTCTCCATTGTTTTTTGGTGGAGTGCCAACAGTAATAAAAACAATGTTGGATTCTTGAATTGCTGGTTTGTAGTTAAGAGTAAAATGGAGTCGACCAGCTTGAATATTTTTTTCTAACAATTCTTTTAATCCTGGTTCGTAAATAAGTGGATCTCCTTTTTTTAGTTTGTCTATTTTTTCTTTTGTTCGGCCAATTACCCAAACTTTATTTCCAAAATCAGCAAAGACACAAGCAGTGACTAAACCAACATATCCATGTCCTATAAAAGTGATAGTCATAGGCTTATATTATAATATAATAAGGTTAAAAACAACTAAGTTAGTTACTATCAATTTATGGATTGATAAGAAGTTGTTGTTTTTGATTTTTCATTATTTAAAGTTGGTATTTTTTCAAAACGGCCATTAAGGTGAAGATAATAAAGATCAATTAAGAGATTAGGATAGATAGATAATAATTTCTTTTGAGCTTTATGAAGGTCTTTAATATGTTCATTATAATTTCCTTGTTTTCCATAAGCGCCACAGTCTTCATGATGGATAAGAATGATTTGTTTAACATGATGAAGCTTTTTAGAAATTTTAATTTCTTTTAAAACAATTTTAAATTCTTTAGTGCTTCCGGCAAAGCTAATCAAATCATAAGGTTTTCCTGAAAGATTTTTTTTTAGCCAGTTATTAATAAATTCTTGGAACCTAAAATCAATACAACAAACAACAACTGTATGACAGTAATGTGAATGAGATTTCATATATTTAATAGTTCAAGTTAATGAAAAAGAAAAACGCTGTTTTAAAAACAGCGTCAATATTTATATTTATATAATACCTGAGATACTGGAAATTGCAATAGAAATTACAAATTTAATTTTCACTTAATTGGTGTTTTTTAATTGTTCTAGAGACTGATGAAAATTTTTCATCTGATAAAACTTATTTTTCTTTGATTTGATTACTGAATATTGGGGTCGTTTAGCTTGATTTTTAAAATAAGATTGATAAGAGATTGGTTTTATTAAAGAAGAGTTTAGATTGAATAACTTGGCAATAAGAATTCCAGCATCAAAAGGAGATAAACTATTTTTTCCAACAAGATGAAAAGTATCTTGAGTAAAGTTTTTAATTAAATATTCTAATCCAAAGACAAAATCATCAATATAAGTTGGAGTAATTAAAGAGTTATTAACCATATTAAGGGGAGTATTTATTTTTAATAAAGATCTTATTTGTTTGACAAAATCATTTTTTTTAGCTGAGGAAATTCCAAAGGGATATGAAGTACGGATAATCATTGCTTTATTTTTAAGAACTTTTTCTCCTTCATATTTTGTTTTCCCGTACCATGAGATAGGGTTTGGTGTAGAGTTTTCATAAAAAGGAGGATTTTTTCCGTCAAACACAAAATCAGTTGATATATAAATAAACTTTTTTTTTAGTTGTTTGACAGTTTGATAAAGATTCTTTGTTCCTTGAACATTTACTTCCCAGGCAGTTTTTTTTTCTTGTTCTGCTTTATCAACATTAGTGTAAGCGGCGAAGTGAATAAGAATATCAAAATTAATTTTTTGAAGATAAGCCAGGACTTGGTTTTTATCAGTTATATTAACTTCTTTATGAAGAATTGGAACAAAGTTAAAGGTATTTTTAAGAAGGTCTATAGTTCGTGAGCCAATTAATCCATTACTTCCAGTAAGAGCAATTTTTAACATAAATTAAAAATTAATGGTTATTGTTATATTGTTTTTCATAGTATTTTTTATATTCTCCTGTTTTTACCCTTTTCCACCAATTTGAATTATTACTATACCAGTTAACTGTTTTTTTTAAGGCTTGATCAAAACTGTATTTTGGTTGCCAGTTTAGTTCTTTTTTAATTTTAGACCAATCAACTGCGTATCTTCGATCATGGCCTGGTCTGTCTTTAACAAAATTAATTGATGAGTCATCCTTTTTAAGAATTTCAAGAATTTTTTTTGATACTTCAAGATTGGAGATGTCTTTTGTTAAGCCACCGATTAAATAAGTTTCTCCTATTTTTCCTTTATTAATAATTAAATCAATTGCTGAACAATGATCTTCTACATAAAGCCAGTCTCTTACATAGAGTCCATCTCCGTATACTGGCACTTTTTTCTCTTCAAAAATATTTGTTATAGTTAAAGGAATAAACTTTTCAGGAAATTGATAAGGGCCAAAATTGTTTGAACAGTTAGAAATAGTAATTGGAAGATTGTATGTTGCATAATAAGCTCTTACCAGATGGTCTGAACTGGCTTTTGAAGCCGAATATGGGCTTTTTGGGTCATAACAAGTTAATTCAGTGAACTTTTTTTTTGAATCGAGCTTTAAAGATCCAAAAACTTCATCAGTACTAATGTGATGGAATCGTTTGATTTTATGTTTTAGAGCTGCTTGAAGAAGAACATAAGTTCCTTCAATGTTGGTTTTAATAAAAGGAGACGGATCTAAGATTGAACGATCAACATGAGATTCAGCTGCAAAATGAATGATAATATCAATATCTTTTACTAGTTGATTGACTAAACGGCTGTCGCAGATATCGCCTTTAACAAATTTATAGTGAGGATTATTTTTGACTTCTTTTAAATTCTCTAGATTGCCAGCATAAGTTAGTTTGTCAAGATTAATAATCTTATCTTGGGGGTATTTTTTCATCCAATAGAGAATGAAATTTGAACCAATAAAACCAGCTCCTCCAGTGATCAATAGTTTCATATGGATATTTTAGCATAATAAAAGGAGAATAATAATATTTCAAGACAAATTATTTTTTAGGTTTATTGATTAAATTTTCAAGTATTTGCCAACGTTTCTTTTTAATTTTATGGGGGATATTATCTTTAAGTTTTTTTGAAGCGGTTGTCATTGGTCGAGGAGAGTACATGGCAATATAGGCTTTTTTGAAGTTGGCTTTTTTACAGAGTTTTACGGTATTTTGAAATTCTTTATCTGTTTCTTCACAAAAGCCAACAATTATATCAGTTGTCAATTCTACATCTGAGATTTGAGATCTGAGTTTTGAGATTAGAGTTAGATATTCACGGGCGGTGTACCATCTATTCATTCTTTTTAAAACATGGTCATCTCCGGACTGGACTGGAAGATGAATAGTTCGGGTGATGTTTTTGTTTTTGGCAATGACATTAATTAATTGGTCAGAAAAATCCCAAGGGTTTGATGACATAAAATCAATATTGTTAAATCCCATTTTGGCGACTGTTTCTAATAAATAAGGGAAAAGTGTTGGGATTCGGTAGCGACCTAAATGTTTAACATAAATAGGCTTGATATTTTTAACTAACTTGGTTTTTTTAAATTTGGAATTTAATATTAAGTCAGCTCCATAAGAATTAACATTTTGTCCTAAAAGGGTTATTTTTTTATAACCTTGTTTTTTAAGTTGTTGACATTCAATGATGATCTTATCAAAATCTCGACTGATTTCTTTGCCTCGTGTAAAAGGAACAATGCAGTAGGTGCAGTAATTATTGCATCCATTGCTTATTGGTACCCAAGCATGGATAGAGTTGGTTCTAAGAGGGGGATGATCAAATCCGACTTCTCCAATTGGTAGAAACTCATCAACCTGAGGCATAATTTTTCTTAGTCTTTGTAGGTATTTACCTGTTTTGTCTTGATAGGCTAGGCCAACCATACAGCCAGTGACAATAATCTTTAATCTCTTTTTTTTAGTTTTTAGTTTAGCCAAATTATTAACCAATCCATAAAGGCGATTTTCAGCGCTTTCACGAACCATGCAGGTGTTGATAATGACATAATCAGCTTCTTGATAAGAATCAGTTTTTTTCATTACTCGGGCTTTAAAAGTGGCTTTTAGTCTTTCTGAATCCGCCTCGTTTTGCTGACAGCCAAAGGTTTTAATAAAATATTTCATAACTTTAATCAAGCGGACTTTTAATGTTTTTTAATTGGGGATTAGTAACTTGCGTATATCGTTGCGTAGTTCTGATATTTTGGTGGCCTAAAAGTTTTTGGATATAACGAACATCAACGCCGTTTTCCAGTAAGTGGGTTGCGAAACTGTGTCTTAATGAGTGAAAAGTAGCGTTTTTCTTAATTCCAGCTCTCCGGAGCGCATTTTTAAAAACTTTTTGAGCTGTTCGTTCGGTTAATTTTCCGCCTCGTTCGCTTTCAAAAAGATAATCGTCCGATTTTTTCCCAGTTATTAAGCCCTTGAGATTACTTCTAATTTTTTCCGGGAAAATAGTGATTCTGTCTTTTGCTCCCTTTGTTTGTTTAAGATGAATAGTCAATTCTTCAAAGTCAATATCTCTCACCTTGAGATTAATTGCTTCACTAACTCTTAATCCTGTTCCGTAAGAAAGAGCAATAAGTAGCTTATGTTTCGGATTTTTGATGACATCCAGAATACGATTGATATCTTTTCGAGACAAAATCACCGGCAATTTATGAACTCTTTTGGCATACGGAATATCAAAATTAAAATTAAACGGAATTTTATAAATTTTCTCAAAGACAAGTTTTAATGTGGCATGATATTGATTAATAGTATAGGGAGAACGGTTTTTAGTTATTAAAGTGTTAAGAAAGTTTTCAAATTCCTGCTTATTAATTTCTTTTAGTGACTTTTTAAAACGGGAGTATATTACTCTAGCACAACTGGTATAGGACTTGATTGTTCGATGGCTGTAATTCTTAAGTCGCATATATTTTTGTAATTTTTTAATTAACATGGTAAAATTATTAGAACAATAAAATACATTGCTAATTATAGTTACTAATTCGCAATATATCAATAATGAGCTGTTTATACGAAGAACACTTCGCATAAACACTAGTTATA